>CAXMSP010000001.1:0-3731 GCA_964196225.1 uncultured Gammaproteobacteria bacterium
TATCCTAATGAGCGGCTATATACGGAGCAAATGGAAGCGGCAAGTGAACGTTTTGCGCCCCTGCCGCTGGTCGAGAAGCTCAAGGGGCTGGCGCGCTCCGAAGGCCTGTGGAACCTGTTCATCCCACCGGCATACGCCGAATTCAGCGGTAATGGCGGGCTCAGCAATTTTGACTACGCACCTTTGGCGGAATTGATGGGCCGGGTGCTGTGGTGCCCCGAAGTATTCAACTGCAACGCACCCGACAGCGGTAATATGGAAGTGTTTATGAAATACGCCACCAAAGCACAGCAGGATACCTGGCTGACGTCGCTATTAAATGGTGAAATCCGATCTTCCTACGCGATGACTGAGCCGCAGGTGGCATCCAGCGATGCGACCAATATCGAGATGCGAATCGAGCGCGATGGCGATCAATGGGTTTTGAATGGGCGCAAGTGGTTCATCACCGGCGCGATGTATTCACTGACGCGAATCTTTATCGTCATGGGCAAGTCAGACCCCGACAACCCGGATCGGCACAAACAGCAAACGCAGGTACTGGTTCCCAGGGACACGCCCGGCGTTACTCTGGTTCGACCACTGACCACGCTGGGATACGACGATGCCCCGCTCGGTCACGCGGAGATTAATTTCGACAATGTGCGCGTGCCGCTGGATCATGTACTGCTCGGCGAAGGCAGGGGCTTTGAAATAGCACAGGGTCGACTCGGGCCCGGGCGTATGCATCATTGCATGCGTCTTGTCGGTGCTGCCCAGCGCGCTCTGGAACTGGCCTGTCAGCGCGCCGAGAGCCGTTCTACTTTCGGTCGGAAACTAAGTCAACACCAGTCGATTCGTGAGGATATCGCGCGCTCGTTTTCGGAGATCGAAATGGCACGTCTGTTGATTCTAAAAACCTGCGATAAGATGGACCAGGTAGGGGCGCAGGGCGCGCGCGATATGATTGCTGCCTGCAAGACCAGCGTTCCGATCATGGTGCAGACGATTATCGACCGTTGCATGCAAATGCATGGTGCGGGTGGACTCACTGGCGACTATTTTATGGCCGAGGCTTTCAATTATGCGCGCTGGTGCCGACAGGCCGATGGCCCGGACCAGGTTCACCTGATGGCCCTCGGCAAACAGGTAATTCAGCGATATGGCGGGGGTAACCGGGATTAATGGATGCTCTCGCGCTCGATAACGCGACCCTTGCCAATTATCTTAACGACTCGATCCAGGGGTTTAACGGGCCGCTCACATCGAAGAAATTTTCCGACGGTCAGTCCAATCCCACTTATCTACTAACCACCGGGACGGGTGAATATGTTTTGCGCCGCAAGCCACCGGGCCAGTTGTTGAAATCAGCGCACGCGGTAGAGCGTGAGTTCAGGGTCATGCGGGCTTTGTTTGCAACCGATGTACCAGTCCCCAGAACCCTGCACCTGTGTACCGACGAGTCGATTATCGGCAGCGTGTTTTTCGTCATGGAGTACGTAAAGGGACCGATCTACTGGGATCCAGCCCTGCCTGAATTATCGATAACCCGGCGACGCTCAATTTACATGGAGATGTGCCGGGTCCTCGCTGCCCTGCACCAGGTCGAAATAGATACAGTCGGTCTTAGCGATTTCGGCAAACCGGGTGATTATTTCGCTCGCCAGATCAGTCGCTGGACGCAACAGTATATTGCCTCCAAAACCGACACGATTGCAGAGATGGACGCCGTCATCGACTGGTTGCCTGCCAACCTGCCAGCCGACGATGGCCGCGTGTCATTGGTGCACGGCGACTATCGGCTCGATAACATGATTTTCAACTCCGCCGAACCCAGAATCGCCGCCTTGCTAGACTGGGAGCTGTCCACGCTTGGGCATCCACTTGCTGACCTCGCTTACCAGTGTATGCAACTGCGCATGGACCCGGGCAAGCATCTGCGTGGTTTGCATGGTATCGATCGAGCCGCACTTGGCATTCCGTCTGAACAGGAATATGTCGCACAATACTGCGAACATTGCGGGTTGGATCGCATAGACAACTGGCCCTTCTACCTGGTGTTTAGCTTTTTTCGTTTTGCGGCGATTCTTCAGGGGGTAAAAAAACGTGCTATCGACGGTAATGCGTCCAGCGCCATCGCTCTCGAATATGGTGCCCTGGTCAGGCCACTAGCCGAGAAGGCGATGATGGTCATCAGGGGAGAGTCAGAATATTAAGTTACTAAATCTTCTCTTCTTCGATTGATAGGATAACGCCCGTCGAATTCATTCGACCATCAATAACCATCGAAATCAAGGAAATCGCCACGTCCTCAGATGCATTCCGAAGAGAGCATCATTACCTATACCCCGGGTATATCGGCGAATGAATTCGACCCTTGTGAGATCAAACCGGCCGAATGAATTCAGTCCTACCAACACCCTCTACTCATTGCTGTTGGGGGTGGAACCCTATTTGCTTACCATGAAGATAAAACCACCGACCGTCTTCATTGACGAAATCACTTAACTCGTGCATTTTCTGGGCCTTGCCGTTTGATTTGTAGCGCGTGATAAATTCGACCTGTGCTTTGCCGGGATTATCGGCGTCGATGCAATGATTTAAAATTGTCAGGCCAGTCCATTTGATGGAACTCTGTTGCGCCAGGTTTAGTGTTTGCGGGCGAGTTAACCGATGCCAGGTTTCGAGCAGGTATGTTTCATTGGCAACTACATAGGCGGTGTAGCGCGAACGCATCAGTTGTTCAGCAGTGCCAGCCAGTTTACCTTTCAGAAATTCACCGCAACAGGCGTTATACACCTGGCCAGAGCCACAGGGACAGGGATCAGTTTTTACCTTCATGAAATCACTTTAACAGAACAGGAGCTGCCGTTTATATAGCAGCAGACTCCTAACCTGGATTCGATTGTGTTAATCTACGCGGGCCTGATCCAGCAACGGATCGATAACTAGAGGTTATACAATGAACGAGAAAGCCAACGGCTTTCCCGACAAGCCGCGTATCCGTCCGCAGGATCCGCGCTTCTCGTCGGGGCCGTGTAAAAAATTTCCGGGCTGGGATGTTACCCGTCTCAATACCGATTTCCTCGGGCGCAGTCATCGCGCCAAAACTCCCAAAACGCGTTTATCCAGTGCCATCCAACGATCCCATGTCTTGCTCGATTTACCGGACGACTGGAAGCTTGGAATCGTGCCGGGCTCGGATACCGGCGCTTTAGAGATAGCGCTGTGGTCACTGCTCGGCAGCCGTGCGGTTGATGCGCTGGTGTGGGATAGCTTTTCCAGCGACTGGGCCAAAGACCTCAACACATTGGGTATACCCGATCTCACTGTTTATGAGGCCGATTACGGCGATTTACCCGACCTTTCGCAGGCCCATCCCGAGCACGATGTGGTATTTGTCTATAACGGCACTACTAGCGGGGTACGTCTGCCAGACCTGGATTGGTTGAGCAGCGATCGAAGCGGCCTGGCGATTTGTGACGCCACTTCAGCCGCCTACGCGATGCCGATGGATTTTAGCAAACTGGACGTGGTCACCTGGTCATGGCAAAAAGTTCTTGGAAGCGAGGCAGCACACGGCATGCTGGCGTTGAGTCCTCGCGCGGTCGAGCGACTCGAAACCTACACAGCTTCGCGGCCGTTGCCCAAACTGTTTAAATTAACCAAAAACGGCAAGTTAATCGAAGGTATATTCAAAGGCGCAACCATTAATACGCCCAGTATGCTGGCACTCGAAGACCTGCATGCCG
>CAXMSP010000002.1:0-31313 GCA_964196225.1 uncultured Gammaproteobacteria bacterium
TTGCTTTTGTCAGAAACCTCGCTATCGGGCTCGGTAGTCGCCTTGATATAGGTGCCGATACCTCCATTCCAGATCAGGTCAACCTGGGCCTTCAGGATATAGACAATCAATTCGTTTGGCGTCAGGTGGTCTTCCTTGCATTCGATGAGTTGCTTGATCTCAGGTGTAAGATTGATTTGCTTTGCCGACCTTAAAAATATACCGCCGCCCTTGCTGATCAACTTCTTGTTATAGTCATTCCAGGTGGAACGACTTAAACCGAACATGCGCTCGCGTTCCTGGAAACTCTTCTTAATGTCTGGTTTGGGGTCAATAAAAATATGCATGTGGTTAAATGCTGCAACCAGCTTTATGCAGGGTGATAACAGCATACCGTTTCCAAATACGTCTCCCGACATATCGCCAATGCCGACGACGCTAAATGGCTCTCGTTGAATATTCCTGCCAAGGCCACGGAAATGGCGTTTTACCGATTCCCAGGCACCACGCGCCGTTATTCCCATTTTCTTGTGGTCATAGCCTTGCGAACCACCGGACGCAAAAGCATCCTCGAGCCAGAAACCATGCTTCTCCGAGATACCATTGGCAACATCGGAAAAAGCGGCCGTACCCTTATCGGCGGCGACAACCAGGTATGGATCGGCGTTATCATGAATTCGAGTGCGCAGGGGTGTTTTGATCTCGTCGTCAACCCGATTATCGGTCAACTCTAACAGGGCATTGATGTACAAGGCGTAGCAGGTCTGAACTTCGCCATAAACCTCCGACGCGGGCAAATGGGCAATCTGCTTGGTGATAAATCCTCCCTTGGAACCGGCTGGAACGATGACAGCATTTTTTACAATTTGTGCCTTCATCAGTCCGAGTACCTCGGTGCGATAATCCTCGCGCCGGTCCGACCAGCGGATCCCGCCGCGGGCAACACGACCACCGCGTAAATGTATACCCTCGAAACGCGGGGCATAAACATAAATCTCGAATACAGGACTCGGCTTTGGAAGTTGTTCAATTCGTGTCGAATCAAGTTTGAAGCTTATGTGGCCGGAATCACCCGAGATATCCTGGAAGTAATTGGTGCGAACCGTGGCATCTACCAGGTTGAGCATGCGCTTGTAGATGAGATCATGGTCCAGTGATTCGATACTGTGCAGCTTTTCCTCGATTTCGCCGAAAAGCTGGAGATGAGAATCGCTGTCGGTTTTATCCGGATCAAACTTGTGTATGAAACTGCGTACCAGCAACAACGTAATCTCGGGATAACTGTTCAGCGTCTCGATGATATATTCACGACTATGCGGAAATCGAATTTGCTGCAGGTACGCGGCGTAGGCTCGCAGTATCCGAATATTCCGCGTCTTGATACAGGCACTGAATAGCAAGTGGTTGAAGTCATCATTTTCGCTTCGCTTTTTCCAGATACTCTCGAATAGCTCGCTGAAATAGCGCGGTATTTTATCCTGATCTACATCGCAGATATTATCGCCACGTTCCAACGTGAAATGATTGATCCAGTAATTTCGATTGCCCAGTTTGATGCGATAAGGTCGCCCGATCAGTACCTGCAAACCCATGGACTCGAACACCGGCATCGATTGCGACAGTGGAATCGAATCTTTAAGCGTGAATAACTTGATCGAGTAATTTTTAGGGTCCCGGGTAATTTTTACCAGCCTGGCCTGGGCCCGGTTGCGGGTATTGATCTTCGCCAGAACTTCGAGATCCGGAATTGCGTCGTCTACCGAAAAATCACCCTGGTAATTTTCTGAAAAGGTTTCTTCACTAATTTTCAGCTTGTTCAGTTCGGGATTATCATCGACACGTTTGAATAGCTGTTTGTACCAATTGTTCATTACCGCAGCCCTTTTTGTATTATTGCCGGCATTGTAAACCTTTTATCGAAACGGGTTTGGCTCTATATTAGAGCCCGGCACTGAGAAATTCTATCTACTACCACGGAAAATATACATGCATGTTGATCAGTCTGTCATTCCCCCCTTAGCAGACGATAAGCTGCGCCGGAAGATCCGTGATCAATACCTTGAAAATGAAGCCGAGGTAATCGCCGAGCTGGTCGCAAATGCCCAGTTCGAGGACCAGGAACGCAAGGCTATCAGCGCGATGGCCGCAGAGCTGATCAGCAAGGTTCGTGCGGATAGCAGTCCGAGTATGATGGAAAACTTTCTCGCAGAGTATGGTCTATCGACACGCGAGGGGGTTGCCCTGATGTGTCTTGCCGAGGCCCTGTTGCGGGTCCCGGATGCGCAGACTATAGATGAACTGATCGAAGACAAAATTTCTCCAGGCAACTGGGGCGAGCACCTGGGCCATTCGGGCTCTCCACTGGTGAACGCTTCTACCTGGGCGCTGATGCTTACCGGTAAAATTGTTGCCCCCGAGGACGAGGGTGGTTTGCGCATGACCCTGCACGGATTAGTCAAGCGGCTTGGGGAGCCCCTGGTACGCAATGCTGTGGTCCAGGCGATGCGTGAACTGGGCAGACATTTTGTGCTGGGCACCAATATCGACAAAGCGAGAAAACGAGCCAAGGATTTGCAAAAGCGCGGTTACACCTATTCTTACGACATGCTCGGCGAGGCCGCCCGCACTGAAACTGATGCGCGCAACTATCATCTGGCCTATTCTGATGCTATCACCGGGTTGGCAAAGGATTGTAAACATAAGAGCACGCGCGATAATCCAGGCATATCGGTCAAGCTATCGGCACTGCATCCGCGTTACGAAATGGGCCAATATCACCGTGTTATCGAGGAACTGATACCGAGGGTTGAATCATTGGCAATGCTGGCCTGCTCCGCCAACATGGGATTTAATATCGATGCCGAGGAAGCTGACCGCCTTGATATCTCCCTCGACGTCATTGAGGCGGTACTGTCCAATCCAGCATTGCGCGGCTGGGATGGTTTCGGTGTTGTGGTGCAGGCCTTCGGTAAACGGGCGATGCCGGTGCTCGACTGGCTTTATGCGCTGACCCAACGACTTGATCGCAAGATCATGGTTCGCCTCGTAAAAGGTGCCTACTGGGATACCGAGATTAAACGTGCGCAGGTTCTCGGACTCTCCGACTACCCGGTTTTCACGCGCAAGGTAAATACCGACATATCCTACCTGGCCTGTGCCAGGAAACTGCTGGCGATGACGGATCGCATCTACCCCCAGTTTGCAACTCACAATGCTCACTCGGTAGCGGCCGTTCTAAAGCTTGCGGGCGATCAACACGACTACGAATTTCAGAGACTGCATGGGATGGGCGAGTCCCTGCATGAACACGTGCATAGCAAGCATGATGCCCGCTGTCGCATTTACGCACCGGTGGGTGAACACCAGGACTTACTGGCCTACCTGGTCAGACGCTTGCTCGAAAACGGGGCCAACAGTTCTTTCGTCAATCAAATTGTAGACACCAGCATCTCCCCGGAATCGATTGCGCGTGATCCAATCGATGTCATATCGGAGCTTGAACATCTGTCGAACCCGAGTATCGCCATGCCCCCGGATCTCTATGGCAGCGTACGCCTGAATTCACAAGGTTGGGATATTACCGACCTGACCTGCCTGCATGAAATTAACCAGTCTCGCGAGCCACTGAGCACAAAAACCTGGCAGGCAAAACCACTGACGGCCGCAAGCATAATGCATACAACTAGTCGTGATGTGTTTAATCCTGCGGATCCCGAGGACCGGGTAGGAGAGGTCTTCGAAGCGGACCCCGACACCGTCGAGCACGCAATTCAAAGTGCTGTCGAAGGCGGTACCGAATGGTCACAATCCAGCAGGGAGGAGCGTGCGGCCTGTCTGCAACGTGTGGCCGAGCTCTATGAACAAAACGCGCCGGAATTTTTCGCCTTGCTGGCGCGTGAAGCCGGTAAATCCTGGCTCGATGCCGTCGGCGAAGTGCGCGAAGCGGTCGATTTTGCACGTTACTACGCGACGCAACTCGATTCGCTGGATACTAACCTCGCTGCCCGTGGCGTTATAGCCTGTATTTCACCCTGGAACTTTCCCCTGGCTATTTTCAGTGGCCAGGTATTTGCCGCACTTGCCACCGGAAACTGCGTTATCGCGAAACCTGCCGAGCAGACCAGCCTGATAGCAGCATTCGCAGGCGATTTAATGTACCAGGCTGGAATTCCACGAACGGCGTTCCAGCTATTACCGGGAACTGGTGCAGTTGTCGGGGCAGCCCTGAGCGCAGATGCGCGTATTGCCGGTATCTGCTTCACGGGTTCAACACCGACCGCGATGCACATCAACCGCAACATGGCCCGACATTTACCGGTAACGGCACCGTTGATTGCCGAGACTGGCGGTCTGAATGCGATGATTGTGGACTCTACCGCGTTGCCCGAGCAGGTGGTTCGTGATGTGCTGGCCTCCGCCTTTCAAAGTGCGGGCCAACGCTGCTCCGCGTTGCGCATGCTTTATCTGCAAGAGGATGTGGCGGATAAGGTGCTGGAGATGTTGTTTGGTGCAATGGATGAGCTGAACGTGGGTAATCCCTGGTACCTGGCTACCGATGTCGGGCCGGTTATCGACCAGGCGGCAAAACAAAAAATTGATGCACATTGTCAAGGCATGACGCAACAGGGACGTGTGCTTAAATCTCTCGATGTACCGGAGCAAGGCCTGTTCGTCGCCCCGACCGTGATTGAACTTGAGGGTATCGAACAACTCGAAGAAGAGATATTTGGTCCGGTGTTGCATGTCGCTCGCTTTGCGGCAAACGATCTTGATGCGGTGGTTAGCTCGATAAATGAGCAGGGCTACGGCCTGACCTTCGGCATACACACCCGGGTTGATTCGCGTGTGGAGCAGGTTGTCAGACGTATAAAGGCGGGCAACGTATATGTAAACCGCAACCAGATTGGCGCTGTGGTCGGCACCCAGCCGTTTGGTGGTGAAGGTCTTTCCGGTACCGGCCCCAAGGCCGGCGGTCCCTGGTACTTGCATCGATTCGTTAGCGAGGCGAATACGCAATTCAGCCGGATAAAAGAACAGGCGGTTGATACTGCAGCGTTACAGAAACTCGTATCGAGTATTGCAGGCTCCACGTCGACCCAGGCAAACCCCGACCTGGAGAAATTACAACGATTGGCCAGCAGCGAAGGGCTTACCCACGACGTTAAATCAATTGTCGATATACACACAATGCCGGGGCCGACCGGTGAAACCAATCAATTATCGGCACATCCACGCGGGCTGGTGCTGTGTCTTGGACCGACACGCGCCGATGCGCTACTGCAGGCAATATCGGCCCTGGCGCAGCAAAACTCTGTCGTAATCGTGGCTGAACAGGCTGCTCAATTAGGTGAGCTTTTTCACCAGGCTGGGATGAGCGCGGCAGGAATCGATGGGTCGGTCGAACCCGAATCGTTGCGGATTATAACGGGAGTCGATGCAATCATGTCGCAAGCCGACGTCGAACCGTTACGTGCTTACCGAATTGCCCTGGCTGAAAGAGACGGTAAGTTAATACCGCTGATATCTGGGCTTGATGAACTTGATCGCCTGATAGTCGAACGCCACTTGTGCATCGATACTACCGCTGCCGGCGGCAACGCCAGCCTGATTGCCGCGGGTAGCTAACTGATAACCCGGAAGAACTCGTCCTGGTCGCACACCGGACAGCGCGGTATCTGACCAGATTTGGGTAAGGTGATATTTTTGTCACAATTCTTGCAGCATAGGGTCCCGGCATTGCAGACTTCACCACTTCGATACACGCTTGCCTGGTGATCCTCATTCTCAAAAGCTCGAAAATCCAGCCAGGCCTTATCTGCAGAGCGTGCAATCAATTCGATAAAGCGATCTTCTACCAGGGTCAGATCAAAACTGAACCAGTCCTTTAATTCCTTGCCCTGTTGATTCAGGGTTGTATTAGCCTTTTGCATATCACGTTTCAGCGTGTTGCCCAGGCTCTCTGCTTCCTCCTGAGTCAGGGCAAACAACTCACGTGCCAGTATCTGTGCATTGTGTACCATCTCGTCGACGGTGGGGGCGAGTGCTTCTTCGGCTTCATGGATTGTGTCGCTCACGTTTTCTACCATGTGGTCGAAAGCGGCAACCAGCTTTTCTCGGTCGTTAATTTCCATGGATCCATTAATAGCGCATAATATCGAACCGCACAAGTAAGCCTCCTGTTTCGATGACACAGATCAAATCCAGTACCGATCAATCGACGGTTCTCAAGTGGTGGTCTCGCCTGGCAAGACTCCCGGCGGGTGGCTGGTTTTTCAGCCTGGCGCTAGGCTGGATTGCACCCTATAGCAGCACCATCGGAGCTCGTGTCGAAGCGATAAAACCTGGCTATGCCCAGGTGGGCCTTAAAGACAGGCGCAGGTTACGAAACCATCTGCATTCGATACATGCCATTGCATTGGTCAACCTGGGTGAAATCGCGACCGGACTTGCCGTACTATCTACAATTTCTGCTAACATGCGCGGCATCGTGCTCGACATCCAGGCCGAATACGTAAAAAAGGCACGTGGCAAGATAACCGCTATCGTCGAGTTTCAATTACCCGAGCCGTTGAAAGACAATACAGCCTGCCAGGTTGAGGCAAATCTGCGTGATGAAACCGGGGAAATCGTAACCATCGTGCGCGCGACCTGGCTAATTGGATATAAAGATAAATGAATCAACAACTACCCCCGGCGGCAAAAGCTTTTTGTGAACAGGTTGGTATTCGCTACCCGGTAATCGGTGGAGCCATGTATCCCTGTAGTAATCCGGAACTGACGGCCGCGGTTTCGGAAGCTGGCGGCATTGGAATTTTACAGCCGATATCGCTGACTTATGTCCATGGTCACGAGTACCGTGGGGGAATTCGACTGATGCGCAGCCTGACGGACCAACCGATTGGGATGAACGCGTTAATTGAAAAGTCGTCGAAGAAATACCATCAGCGTATGTCAGAGTGGATCGATATCGCACTGGAAGAGGGCATACGATTCTTTGTGACTTCGCTCGGCAAGCCGGATTGGGTCGCCGAACGCGTGCATGCAGCAGGTGGCCTGGTTTACCACGATGTTACCGAGCTGAAATGGGCAAAAATCGGCCTGGATAATGGTGTCGATGGATTGATTTGTGTTAATAATCGCGCTGGTGGTCATGCCGGACCACAATCGATGCAACAGATTTACGAGGAATTACATGCACTCGGAGCGCCACTGGTTTGTGCCGGGGGCGTTGGTGAGGCAGGAGATTTCTGGCATGCACTGGATACCGGTTACGCGGCCTGTCAACTCGGGACCCGTTTCATCGCCAGCAGCGAATGCCGGGCAAGCGCCGCTTACAAGCAGGCGGTGGTCGACGCAGAGGAGTCTGACATCGTATTATCCGAGCGCGTAACTGGCATCCCGGTGTCGGTCATCAACACCGATTTCATTAAACGCAGCGGCACCAGCATGGGATGGTTTTCTCGGTGGATGTTAAGTGGCAATAAAACCAAGCACTGGATGCGAATGTTTTACGGTTTAAAGTCGATCTGGCAGTTGAAGCACTCGTCACTGGATGAGAAAGGGGAAAAGGACTATTGGCAGGCGGGTAAGAGCGTGGCCGGAATCGACGGCATTGAATCCTGTGAAACCATTATGCAGCAGCTAGTTGGCGAAAAGGCCTGACAGCATGCAGGATACTTTAATTTACGTTCATGATCCGATGTGTAGCTGGTGCTGGGGATTCGAGCCCACGCGCAAGATAATATTCGAAACCGTTGGCGAGCGTATGCAGATTCGTCGAATGGTCGGTGGACTCGCTCCTGATTCGGATCAACCCATGCCTGAATCGATGCGCCTGATGTTGCAGCAGACCTGGCAACGCATCGAACAAAGTATTCCCGGTACGCGCTTTAACTACGCGTTCTGGGACGAGTGCTCACCACGACGTTCGACCTATCCGGCAAATCGAGCGGTCATCGCCGCCAGGGAGCAAGGCGAAAGTTTTGATCCGGTAATGACGGCCCGGATTCAACAGGCTTATTATCTCGAAGCGAAGAACCCATCGGATAACTCGGTCCTGGTTGAACTGGCTGCAGATATCGGGCTCGATGTCGAGAGGTTTGCAGCAAGGCTTGAGTCAGATGCCTTGCAACGGCAGCTATTGGCAGAGATTGAAGGCACGCGGGCGATGGGAATCAACAGCTTTCCTAGTCTTGCCGTACAAAAGGGCGGGGTACTTAGACATATTGGATTGAGTTACACCGACCCGGGTGCGATGCTAAGCGAGATTGAAGCCGCTTAACGAATAGCGACTTTAATTTCTTCGACCTCGATAACACCGCCGCTCATGTCTATTTCTTCGACACTATCGCTTAAGCCGAGGCGCTCGAATGCGGAAACCTGGCTATGATCTACAGTCGCCAATGGGTGGCTTGCATCGTCGAGCGTTTGCAGTAACGCTACCTGGACGATATCGACATAATCGGCTTTACCCTGGTCGCCATGGCGATTAATCATCAGGTGTTCAGCAGGCACTTTTACCAACGCGCTGCTAAATCCCCATCGCTTCAGTATCTGGCTACCAACCATAGGATGAATCTCGTACAGCAGCTGTTCGAGGGCCTCCGGATTATTGAGTAAAGCAGTATCACTTTCGGCCTTAACCAGGATAGGAGATAGGCCTATCGAGTGAGTCAGGCCTGCCAGCAGGGCGCTATCCGATTGCAGGTTTGTAGTGCCCCTTGCAATCATCGCACTCAGGGCCGCAACATCGGTGCTTTGCTTCCAGGCTTTACGCAGGTAAAGGTCGACAACCGGATGGGTCGCCTGGAACAACTGCTTCATAACCAGGCTGGTAGCGAGTGTCCGCACCGTATCCAGTCCCATGCGCATGGTTGCCGCCTGCACGGTTTCAGCTGGGTTGATGCCTCGATAAAGCGCGGAATTACCTACCTGAACGATTCGTGCCGAAAGTGCGGCATCAGTTTCGATAATCTTGGCAACATCGTTGATTGAGGCCTCATCATCTTCAGCGGTTTCACGAACCTTGATCGCGACTTCGGGCAAAGTGGGCAGTGGTAGACGATCATTTTCCAGGTCGTCAATAATAGACTCTGCGGTGATACTCATTGTTTTTCGAGAGATTAAATCAGGATACCACGAGTATAGATGTCAATTTTGATTTCGCAGCCAGATCGAAGCTAATTCTCGAGCGCATATGGCAGATCGACATTCTCGATCCTGGATTCCGGTTGCTTCAACATTTCTAAACTGCCAGCCTCTGCCTTTGCGATCTGCGCAATGTATAAGCAGTGGCAAATTCCATCCTCGTCAAACTCGGCATCAACGACCTTGCCACTACCATCTACAATGGTCTTGCCCTGCGTAACCAGGTCATCACCCGGTAAAGGTAAGCAATCGGTCTCTATATGGGCCAGAAACATGCGCCGTTTCAACTTTCCCAGGTATTGCATACGAGCGACAATTTCCTGGCCGGGATAACAGCCTTTCTTAAAGCTGACCCCGTCTAAGGCGCCGAGATTAGCCATCTGCACTACAAATTCTTCGCTAGTCTGTGGGTAAATCACCGGAATCCCGGCCTTGATCTCGGACAGATGCCAGGATGAATATCCCGCAACCTGTAACTGCAGGGCCAGCTTGTCCCAGGTAGCAATCGCTTCATCGGCAGATAAATACATCAGCAGGTAACGCTGTTGGGACCCAAGCGGTTCAAGCTGCAGCGAAATCACACTATCATTTTGAACTACCATGCCAGGCTCCGCCGGCATAACCGGCAGTCCGTTCAGGTCCAGGTGGTTTTTTTGTATGGCGATCATCGAGAAATAGTCGCTTGCGTCAGCAAGTGCTACCCGCGACTGGACAATGTATTTAAACAGTTGTTCGAGTAGCGGCAATATCATGGATCTAGTTGTTAGCAGCAGGTAGCCGTTGGATATTTGAATCACGCGAAAAATTCCAAGCATCCGCCCCTTGGGGGTCGAGTAGGAACTCAGCTGAAAACGTGATTCGTCGATAAGATCGATATCGTGACTCAGCTGGTTCTGTAGAAATTCATTAGCATCTTCACCATTAACCAGAATCAACCCCAGTTCATCGGCGGCACAGATAAAATCAGCGCCCGCCAGGGTACTACTTTGTTTGCTTGTGAATTCTTCCCACGGTTTCATATTGCTTTACTCTGCTGTTGCTGAATCGCCCAGTCAACGTGGTGCTGTATAAATCCACTATGCAGGGCATAATCGCGCTTTAACGTCGATTCTATATGTGGGTCCGGGGCCGCGTTTCCAAGCGCAATCACAATATTGCGCAGCCAGCATTGATAACCAATGCGTCGAATTGCCGAACCTTCCATTTTGCGCATGAATTCAGCCTCAGACCAGGCATAACATTCCATCAGCGAAATGTCATCGAGCCCATGCCGCGGTTGAAAATCGACTTCGCTAGTATATTTCGCGAAGCGATTCCAGGGGCAGGCCAGCTGGCAATCATCGCAACCGTATATACGATTACCGATCGCTGCTCTAAATTCTAATGGAATCTCCGAGCGATGTTCGATGGTCAGGTAAGAAATACAGCGTCTTGCGTCTACCCTGTAAGGTTCAACGATCGCGTCAGTAGGACAGATATCGATACAGCTGGTACAGCTACCGCAGTGATTGGTCACCGGATCATCGATATCCAGCATCATGTCGGTATAGATCTCGCCGAGAAAAAACCAGGAGCCGTGCTCGCGATGCAGAATATTGCTGTGCTTTCCCTGCCAACCGATCCCGGCTTTGGCGGCGAGCGCTTTTTCCAGTACCGGTGCGCTATCGGTAAAGACCCGATATCCCATACTGCCATGGAGCTGCTTGATTCTATCAGCGAATTTCTGCAATCGTTTTCGCATCAGCTTGTGGTAGTCACGACCGAGTGCGTATCGGGAAACATAGGCCAGGCGATCATGGTCGAGGAGATCAAAAAGGTCCCGGGATTCTTTAACCAGGTAGTCCAGGCGCACACAAATCACCGACAATGTATCCGGAACCAGTTCGGACGGATGCAATCGCTTACTGACATTGCGAGCCATGTAGCCCATTTCGCCGTGATAATTACGCGCAATCCAATCTGCATAATGTTCGTGATGCGAATCGAGCTCGACATCGGTGATGCCAACCTGCTGGAAACCCAGCTCGAGCCCGATCGCTTTTATTGATTCTGATTTAGACAAGGGATTTATTTAAGTGATACCTGGCCGGTTTATTCGCGCTGATGCGGGTGCATCTTTCTTAGTGACTGGTACAATATCCCATTTTTATTCAAACCTGAAATGTCTATCTACTTCGCAATCGCCGCTGGCGGCTCGTTGGGTGCGGTCTCCCGTTACTGGATGTCGGCCTCTACCTACCAGTGGCTTGGCCAGGGATTTCCCTATGGGACCCTGATGGTCAACTTGCTGGGATCGCTGGTGATGGGTTTTTTATCGGTGCTGCTGGTGCACCGCTTCCACGTCAGTGAAGAAATCAGAATCGGATTATTGGCTGGATTTCTGGGTTCTTTCACAACCTTTTCAACCTTTGCCATGGACACGCTGCAACTGGCCGGTAACGATGCGATGCTCAAAGCCATCATCTATATCCTGTTCAGCGTGTTGTTATGCATTCTCGGCGCCTGGGCAGGCCTGGTCGCCGCAAAACAATTGATCTAGAGATGCTTGATTCAAAATTATTGCGCAGTGACCTCGACAGCGTGGTCGAGAAATTAAAAATTAAGAATTTTGACTTTGACGTGTCAGCCTTCAGTCGGCTGGAAGAGCACCGTAAATCCCTGCAGGTGTCTACCCAGAACCTGCAAAGCGACCGCAATACCCGCTCAAAGGCCATCGGTGAAGCCAAGGCAAAGGGAGACGACATCGAGCCACTGCTGGAAGAGGTAGCGAGCCTGGGAGAACAGTTAAAAGCCGCTGAAGCCGAGTTGAGTACGCTGCAGAACGAACTCGACAGCTTACTCCTCGGGATACCCAATGTGCCACATGATTCGGTTCCTGCTGGGGATAGCGAAGCTGATAATACCGAGGTGTTGCAGTGGGGTGAGCAACCCCAGTTTAATTTTGAACCCAGGGACCATATCGATCTCGGTATAGCGCTGGGTGGTATGGATTTTGAACGCGCAGCCAGGATTGCAGGCGCCAGGTTCGTTACCATGACAGGACCCCTGGTCACGCTGCATCGGGCGTTGATTCAGTTCATGATAAACCAGCACATCCTCGAACACGGCTACGTCGAAGCTTACGCCCCTTACCTGGTCAACGAAGCAACCCTGATGGGTACCGGCCAGTTACCCAAGTTCAAGGAAGACCTGTTCCACATTGATTCAGAGAATCATAACCTCTACCTGATTCCGACTGCCGAAGTACCGATTACCAATTTCGTTGCCGACAGTATCGTCGAGGCAAAGGAGCTGCCGCTCAAGTTTGTCGCGCATACACCTTGCTTTCGCTCCGAGGCGGGCTCTTACGGCAAAGACACACGCGGAATGATCCGCCAGCACCAGTTTGAAAAAGTTGAGCTGGTACAGATTGTAAAGCCGGAAGATTCAATGGATACCCTGGAACAATTAACCGGTCACGCCGAAACTATCCTGCAACTGCTGGGACTTGCCTATCGTAAAGTTATCTTATGTGGTGGCGACCTGGGCTTTGCATCAACCAAGACCTACGACCTCGAAGTCTGGTTACCCGGCCAGAATGCATACCGCGAGATTTCCTCCTGCAGCAATATGACTGATTTTCAGGCACGCCGGATGAAAGCACGCTGGCGCAACCCGGAAACAGGCAAACCCGAGCTGGTGCATACCTTGAACGGATCGGGGCTGGCCGTGGGTCGAACCCTGATAGCCATTATGGAGAACTATCAGCAAGCCGACGGCAGCATCAGGATTCCTGACGTGTTACAGCCATATATGCACGGTGCGACTGAAATTCGAGAGTAAAAAGCTATACTCTCTGGATTATGCTGTGGATTCGGAAATCCTGATGAAATTGTTCGCGAAAACTATGATCGCGGTATTGTTTATCGCAATGCTGTTACCCTTTACAATCCTGAAGGACGATAGTGGTGATACCCTGATGAGCTTGTCAGATATTAGCCTGCCTGATTTTTCGATGCCGGACTTCTCGATGCCAGACTTACCGAAAATCTCAGGTGCGAAAAATTCGGCGCCGCTGGACGGGGATCTGAGCGGCAAGGATGTTTTTTACAAGTGGTACGATAGTGATGGCAGCATTCAGTTTACAAGCGAACCACCGCCAGAGGGGATCGAGTATACGCACAAGGGTTTCGATCCTGATACAAACGTGATCCAGGCCGTAAAGGTACCGTCCAAAGAATCCGGTTCAGATGAATCAACACCTGCCCAGAGCAAATCAACTGATCCGGAGGAAATTGGTATTCCGTATTCGCAAGATAGGATTAAGAAACTGTTTGAAGACACGAAGAACATCGAGAAATTGCTCCAGCAAAGATCGCAGGACCAGGACTCCCAAATTAATCAATAAGAGACATCAACGCATGAAATTAACAACGTTTATATTACTCGCAATGGTCAGCATCGGCCTGAACGCCGCGGGAAAGACCGCATTCATCAATTCCAAGGTATTACTTGAGCAATCACCGCAAGCCGTTGCTGCCAATACCGAATTGCAAAAACAGTTTGGTGAGCGTGAACAAAGCCTGCGCAAACTCGCGCAAGGCATCCAGCAAATGGAAAAAACCTATCAAACCGATAGTGCAGTGATGAGTGATGAGCAGAAGAAAAAGGCCGAGGACAATATCATCCAGAACAAGCGTCGTTTTCAGTTTGAACAACAGTCACTCAAAGAAGATCTGCAAGCGAAGCAAAGAGAGTTATTGCAGGAAGTACAGGTATCGATAAAGTCGGTTATTCAAAGCTATGGCAGCAAGAACGGATACGATTTCATATTTACTGATGCCAGCATTGCCTACGCCAGCGATGCAGTAAATATCACCGAGGAAATTCTAGAGGAACTTAAGAAATAATGATCACCTCACCCGAATCATTTGACTGGTTCGGGTAAGGCGTGAACTCATGAATCCTGTCCGACGCCCGTCGGGCTGGTTGGAGTCGGCGTTGTTACTGCCGGTTCAGGTTTAGTGGATTCAACTTTAGGCTTCGACTCTGCGCTTTCAACGCCCGGATTAGGGCCGTCGTCATTTTTCTTCTTTGATTGCACAGACTCGGTCTTTGCTTCTGGCTGGGGAGTATCCGGCTTCGCCTTATCAGCTGTGCTCTTCTGACTAACCGCAGGCTTTTTACCTTCCCCTGTCTTTTCAGATTGCTGCTGCCCCTTTGATTCGGTCGTCTCTGCTGCTTTAGGTTTTCGAGTACTTTTAGGGCGCGATTTTCGAGGTTCACTCTTGCTAGAGTCAGTCCCTGCAGCCGGTTGGGATTCACCCTGCTGTTGACGATTACCCTCTGGTCCTGGTTTGCTCTCCTGTTGACGATTACCATCTGGTCCTGGGTTGCTCTCCGGTAGACGATTACCATCTGCTTCAGGTTTACCTTGCGCTGGACGATTACCGTCTGCTTCGGGTTTTTTACGCGGTTGGCGTTTTGTCTCTGCTGCGGGTTTGTTTTCCTGGGGAGTTTTATTGTCTTGTTGACGAGCTCGATTGTCACGATTTCCGCCACGATTTCCACCGCGTGAACGCCTCGTCCGTGACTGGTTAGCGCGTTTTGCTTCACCCGTATCGGGCTTTTCGGGCTCGCCCTGGTCTTTGCTCTGTGCATCTGCAGTTTTGTTTGCACCGTTGTTTCTTGCCCCTGCATTGCTACGCTGACGATTTTGTCCACCACGAGGTTTACCGCGCCGACTACGATTACCACCGCGATTCGGACGACTCTCAGGTTTGGCCTGCGTTTCCTCCTCCGGCTCGGCGGGCTTTTCGCCACTCCCGATCAGCAGGTTTACAATCTTGCCGAGAAAACCACTTTCACCAGTAGACGGTTTGACGGGTGGCGGTGATGCGGCAGGCCTCGGCGTAGGTGGCGTTATGCTTTGTACGGCTGCCGTTTCAGGAGTAGAAACATTGCTACTCGCCATTTCTACCAGGTCTACCGGCTGTTCGGGAGTTGTCAGTTCGTAAGATTTCTTGTAGTTCGATTCGTGACGATGGGTATCGTTATCCTTGACGCGCTCAATTTCGTAATGCGGGGTTTCGAGCTTTGGATCCGGGATAACGACGATATGGACGCCGCGTCGTTGTTCGAGACTATCAATTTTCTCGCGCTTTTCATTCAATAAATAGGTCGCACATTCGACCGGCATCTTGGCCAGAATTTTACCGGTACTGTCCTTCAGCGATTCCTCTTCCAAAAGCCTCAATACGGCCAAAGAAAGTGACTCGACATCACGTATCGTGCCCTGACCACTGCATCGAGGACATACAATCTGGCTCGATTCCTCGAGCGAGGGCCGCAACCTTTGACGAGACATTTCGAGCAAGCCGAAGCGAGAAATTCGCCCGATCTGGACTCTGGCGCGATCATCATAAACTGCGTTGCGTAGCCGAGTTTCAACCTCGCGCTGATTTCGGTTCTGCATCATATCGATAAAATCAATCACGATCAGGCCACCCAGGTCTCGAATTCTTAACTGGCGAGCGATTTCGTCGGCCGCTTCGAGGTTTGTCTGCTTCGCGGTTTCTTCGATATCGCTGCCCCTGGTAGCACGCGCAGAGTTAACATCAATTGAGATTAATGCCTCGGTATGGTCGATTACTATAGCGCCGCCCGACAGCAAACTGACTTCTCTGGAAAAAGCGGACTCGATCTGGTTTTCGATTTGAAATCGATTAAACAGCGGTAACTTGTCTTCGAAGTGTTTGAGCTTGTTGAGCGAACCCGGCATGACCATTGACATGAAATCGTGGGCCTGTTGGTAAGCTTGCTTCGAATCGATCAGGATTTCCCCGATATCGTTGCGATAGTGATCGCGCAAAGCTCTTATCACGATATCGGATTCCTGGTAAATCAGAAAGGGTGCCGGCTTGTCATTGGAAGCGCTTTCAATCGCGTTCCAGACCTGGGACAGGTAATCAAGATCCCACTGCATTTCTTCCGTAGAGCGACCGACACCTGCGGTGCGAACGATCACGCCCATGCCTTCTGGCATGGTTAATTCCGAAAGCGTCTTTTTGAGTTCATCACGGTCTTCACCTTCGATACGCCTTGATACACCGCCGGCACGAGGGTTTTGCGGCATTGCTACCAGGAATCTGCCGGCCAGGCTGATAAAACTGGTTAAGGCAGCACCCTTGTTACCACGCTCTTCCTTTTCGACCTGGACTATTATCTCCTGGTCAACTTTAAGCGCATCTTTAAGAATGGGTTTACCGTTGTTGTCCCGCGGGGCATCACCGAAGTACTGCTTGGCAATTTCTTTAAACGGGAGAAAACCGTGGCGTTCGGCGCCGTAGTTAACAAAGGCGGCCTCGAGACTGGGTTCGACCCGAGCTATTTTACCTTTGTATATATTTGACTTCTTCTGCTCTCGAGAGGGTACTTCGATATCGAGGTCGTAAAGTAGTTGGCCATTGACCATCGCCACCCTGAGCTCTTCGGCCTGGGTGGCATTTATTAAAATTCGTTTCATTGGAATTTATGCCTTGCTTAAACGGCCGGGCACTGCGGTTTGTTTGTTCTGTCACCTGGTTTTCCATTTTTATCTGTGCAGGCGTTAGATCTATTGACACGGTTTCCTGTAAACCGATTGTGAATAGAAAGTTTTTAATCAGAACAAAACTATGTATGAGGCAGTACATTGGCCTATGTGTAACTGAGAGCCCTGAGGTCAAGCGCTAATACGCCGCTTACCACGGACTAATTCGTTGAGGAAACACACCTTTTGAAGATTGCTTCCCATTAAAAAACTGATTTGGTAGTGTTTTGCCAGGAACTTAGGCAGTACAATGCTACGGCAGGGAATATAACATAGTTTCTGCAGACTGCCAGCCATTGAATTCAAATAACCCACAAAAAAGCGCCGTTATCCTGGTCGAGATTTCTGCCGCCCAACTCGGGCAAAGACTTGATAACTTCCTATTCAAGCAGCTCGCAAATGTTCCCCGAACCCGTGTTTATCGCATCATTAGAAAAGGTGAGGTTCGAGTTAATAAAAAACGTTGTAAACCGCAGTACAAGCTAAAAATTGGTGACCAGGTCAGGATTCCACCTTTACGCATAGAACTGGAATCACGAGAAAAATTGAAGCCGTCGCATCAGTTACTCGCACGACTGGAGCGCAGCATACTCTTTGAAAATGAACATATTCTTGTCGCAGACAAACCCCCGGGGCTTGCTGTGCACGCGGGTTCAGGGGTGGACTATGGAATCATCGATGCGATACGCCTGCTAAGACCGGGCGATGATATCGAACTTGTACACAGGCTTGATCGCGACACCAGTGGTTGCCTGTTATTGAGTAAGCACCGACAGGCACTACTGGCCATGCATACTGCACTGCAAGACAAATCACTTACAAAAAACTATTGTGCCGTCGTTAAAGCGCTTTGGCCACAAGAGACAATCGAGATCCGACTTGCGCTGAAAAAAATCCATCTTGCCAACGGGGAAAGACGCGTGCGGGTTGACATCAACGGGAAACCGGCTATTAGTCGAGTCAGGATACTGCAAGACGGTAAGCTATTCAGCATTATCCAGGTGGGACTTGTAACCGGTCGTACTCATCAAATCAGGGTGCACTGCCAGGCGCAAGGTCACGAAATAGCAGGCGATGACAAGTATGGCGATGCGGATTTTAATCGTGCCATGCGAAAGTGCGGGATTAACCGCTTGATGCTACACGCTTCCAGCCTTGAATTGCCACGCAGTAAATATACGCCTGAACAGGTCGTCAATGCGCCGTTGCCTGCTGAATTCGAACAGCTATTTGGCACTACCTGATGACGTATTGGCCACCTAGAACAATTTGCACAGGAAACAGGAATCAAGATGTCAGATAACGAATCCAGTACCAGCCAATCCAGCTCCGGCAATGACAGGCAGACCCAGAAAATTGTTGACCGCCTGGTCTTTGCTGCACTGAAAGAGCAAACCCGGGCGCGGCGCTGGCGAATCGGATTCATGCTGTTCTTCATCGTTTATATTAGCGTCGTAACAGTCGTATTCCTGACCGATACGGGTGACATGGGCCTAGAGGCGGACGGGGACAAGCATACGGCGCTGGTCAAGCTTTCTGGAGTAATCGCCAGTGGTGAGGCGGCCGGTTCCGAGAACGTGATCGCCGGTCTTAAATCGGCCTTCAAGCATGACGATACTGCCGGTATTGTCATCGAGATCAATTCCCCGGGCGGGTCTCCAGTACAGTCAGCCTATATTTTCGATGAAATCATGCGCCTGAAACAGGAACATAAATCCATACCTGTCTACGCGGTGGTTGTGGATATGGCCGCTTCCGGTGGTTATTTTGTCGCGGCAGCGGCAGATAAAATTTACGCGAATCAATCAAGCCTGGTTGGATCGATCGGTGTTCGAATGGATGCTTTTGGATTTGTCGAACTGATGAAGAAGATTGGCGTTGAAAGACGATTACTGACTGCGGGGGAGAATAAGGGCCTGTTCGATCCATTTCTACCCGAACAAAGTGAACAGAAAGCTCATTTGCAATCGATGCTCGATGAAGTCCATGGTCACTTTATCGCCGCGGTAAAACGTGGCAGGGGAGATCGCCTGGTAGAAAACGATGATATTTTCAGTGGCCTGATATGGAGTGGTGAAAAGGCTCTCGCGTTGGGTCTAGTGGATGCTTACGGCACAACACAGAGTATCGCGCGGGAACTCGAAGCGGAAGATGTCGTCGATTTCACTCCCAGGGCCAACCTGCTTGAACGAATTTCTGATCGTATCGGCAGCAGTGCTGGTCGCGGAATCAGTGAGTACTTTCTGGGCAATATGTCAATTAACTAGCGCCCTGGCATTCGACCCTCGGCCCTAGACCCTAGACTACCTCGACCCCCGCATTCTCCAGCATTCTGGTCAATGTAATCAAGGGTAATCCGATCAGCGCTGTGGGATCATCTCCGTGCATTGTGTTGAACAGGCAGGCGCCATAGCCTTCCGACTTAAAACTACCGGCACACTGGTAGGGTTCTTCGACGCGCAGATAATGATCCAGCTGTCGGTCGCTCAGATTGCGGAATTCAACTTCGTACAAAACATCCTCAACTGCGCTGAATCCCGCTGACAGGTTCAATACACAAACAGCAGTATGAAAAACCACAGTCTTTCCCTGGGCCTCTCGTAGCTGCCGTAAGGCGTTTTCATGCGATCCTGGTTTACCAAGGATATTCTCGCCCAGCAGGGCACATTGATCTGAGCCAATCACTACCGCTTGCGGGTGATCGACCGCCACGCGATTTGCCTTCGATTCGGCAAGCCGACAAACGTAATTACTCGCGCCTTCCCCCGGGATGATGGCTTCATCGATATCCGGAGGGAGACATTCATAATCTAGTTGTAATCGGTCCAGCAGCTGTTTTCGAAATGGAGAGCCGCTGGCCAGGATAATGTCAGGTTGCACAGGGTTAAATTCCAATAGCATTCAGGCCGGCGCCAAGCCCATAATCGACCTGGACTGGCACCGTGGAGCAGTATATTACAAGCGCGAATTGAATACATTATAAGGGCGAATTTTAGCAGCGAATTGAATAGACATTGTTATCCACAAGCATGTAGAATCGCCGCCTTATGCGGGATAAGTTGCGTAAGAGCTACCAGGTTCAAAAGGAAGTGACCCGAAACGGCTGTTTCGAGGGAGAAATATCGTTATCGGAAACCGAGCGCCTGGGCGAATTGCTGCATGGTAGTGAAGCTGGTCGGAATGACCGCAAGATAGCCGTCAGTTTCGAGTTTTCACGCAATGAGTACGGTATTCCAATGATTATGGGAAAGCTGGAGACCAGTCTTGAACTGGAGTGCCAACGCTGCCTCAAGGCACTGGAACTGCCGCTGAAGCTGGATTTTAAGCTCATGATTGACGCCAGCGACGAAATAGTCAGCAATAGCGACATGGATACGATCTATAGTAATGATGGATATATCGACATCATTGAGCTGGTTGAGGACGAGTTGTTACTTACAATACCATTGGTAGCCACGCACAACGACACTAGGTGCAACGAAGACTGGAAGGCCGGGCCGGCCGAGTCCGAAGCAACCGCTAGAGAAAACCCGTTTGCAGTTCTACAGGAACTAAAAACAACTGATTAAGTTAACTGGAGATAGATAATGGCTGTTCAGAAAAGTCGTAAAACCCCGTCCAGGCGAGGTATGAGACGATCACACGATGCACTGGGAAGCGCAACCCTGGCGGTTGAACCGACGACTGGTGAAACCCATCGTCGACACCACATCAGCGCCGATGGATACTACAAGGGACGTCGGGTCATAGCAGAGAAAGTCGTCGAAGACGATGACGAGTAGAATTAGCGAGTTCAGTCAGTGATTACGGGCGGCAATAACCGTCCGTATTTTTTTCAGACACAGCCAAATGGGACAGAAAATTATCGCACTAGACGCCATGGGAGGGGACCACGGGCCCAGTGTGACCGTGGCTGCGGCCAAGCTTGCCCTGGATGAGATCCCGGGTCTTGAACTGATTCTGGTTGGCGATAAAAGACAGCTCGCTGTCGAATTCGAAAAACATAATTTAAACGAAAATAATCGAGTTCAAATCTACCATGCCTCGCAGGTTGTCGACATGGACGACCTGCCAGTCATAGCCCTCAAAAAGAAAAAAGACTCTTCAATGCGGGTCGCGATCAACCTGGTAAAAGAGGGCGGGGTGCAGGCTTGCGTCAGTGCCGGCAATACCGGTGCGTTGATGGCTACCAGCAAGTTCGTACTAAAAACCATCCAGGGGATAAGCCGACCTGCAATCTGTACTACGCTGCCGGGCATCAACGGGCACACCCATATGCTTGACCTCGGGGCCAACCTGGAGTGCACTCCTGAAAACCTGGCCGAATTTGCATTGATGGGATCGGTGCTTGCACAATCGGTAGAGGGCATCAAAAATCCATCCATCGGATTATTGAATATCGGTTCGGAATCAGTTAAGGGTAGTGAGTCGATAAAAAGGGCTAGTCAACTGATTGGCGAAAGCAGGCTGAACTATTATGGATTTGTTGAAGGCGATGACATCTATAAGGGCACAGTTAACGTGATCGTAACCGATGGCTTTGTTGGCAACGTTTCGCTGAAGACAGCCGAGGGGCTGGCGGCCCTGGTCAATCATGTGCTTAAAAGCGAGTTCAAGCGCAACTGGCTGACGAAACTGGCCGCGTTTTTTGCTTTACCCGTACTATCGTCAGTGCGTCGCAAACTTGACCCGCGTCGTTACAATGGAGCCAGCCTGTTAGGCCTCAATGGCATTGTCGTGAAAAGCCATGGCAGCGCCGACACCAGTTCCTACTTAAACGCAATCAAGATTGCGGCTCTCGAGATCGATAACAATGTGCCGCAACGAATTTCCAGCGCGATCGAGAGTTACTTCAACCAGGTTGGGGAAGCAGTCACATGACCTATGCCCGCATTACCGGCACCGGCAGTTATCTGCCGGAGAAGGTCATGACGAACCATGACCTGGAAAAAATTGTGGAAACCTCCGATCAATGGATTCGTGAGAGAACCGGTATCGAACAACGTCATATCGCCGGTGACAATGAAACAACAGTTGATCTAGCCGAGAAAGCATCGCGATTGGCGATAGAGTCCGCTGGAATTGATCCCGCAGAAATTGACCTGATCGTGTTCGCGACTTCGACCCCGGACAAGATCTTCCCGAGTTCAGCCTGTATTTTGCAGGCCCGGCTGGATATCCACGGTTGTCCCGCATTCGATATCCAGGCGGTGTGTACCGGGTTTGTATACGCTTTGGCCGTTGCCGACAAGTTTATCAAGACTGGCAGTGCAAAAAAGGCATTAGTCGTGGGTGCGGAAATCTTTTCCAGGATTCTTAACTGGGAGGACCGCGCAACCTGTGTGCTATTCGGCGATGGTGCGGGCGCGGTGATCCTGGAAGCCAGCGAGGAAACCGGAATACTTTCCACGCATATACATGCCGATGGTAAATACGAAAACCTGCTTTGGGTACCGTATGGCATCGGCGATGGCTTTGAAGAGGTGAAGCAGGGTAAAGGCGTTGTCGAAATGCGGGGCAACGAGGTTTTCAAAATGGCCGTCAACACGCTCGGTCGTATAGTCGACGAAACCCTGGCTGCAAACAATTTGGTCAAGTCCGATATCGACTGGCTGGTACCGCACCAGGCGAACATTCGGATTATCACTGCCACCGCCAGGAAACTGAAAATGTCGATGGACCAGGTAGTTGTTACCGTAAATAAACATGGCAACACCTCGGCGGCGTCGGTGCCGCTGGCGCTTGATGTTGCAGTGCGCGATGGTCGCATCAAGGCCAACGAGCTGGTAATGCTGGAAGCTTTTGGTGGTGGATTTACCTGGGGATCGGTACTTCTGCGTTACTAGGCGTTTTAGTCATGGATTACATAGAGTAGGATTGCTGTGATATGATGCCAGCGGATTATCTGGTGTTAAATAATGATAAGCGTATTACTCACCGACGACCATGCGCTGGTACGCACTGGGATTCGTCGACTGCTGGAGGACGGCAAACAGGTCAGGATAGTCGGTGAAGCCGACTGTGGCGAAGAGGGCGTCAAACTCGCCCAGCAGTTTAATCCCGATATCATTTTAATGGATGTCAACATGCCGGGCATTGGTGGCGTCGAGGCATGTCGTCGGATTTTACAGCGCAATCCCGATCAAAAAATCATCGTGCTGACGATTCACGGCGAGCAGACTTTTCCCAAGAGAATGCTGGAAATTGGCGCCAGGGGTTACCTGACCAAGGACTGTGGCGTCGAAGAAATGTTGACCGCGATCAAGCAGGTAAGTAATGGCGGTGCCTACATAGCCCCGAGTATTGCGCAGCAATTGGCCTTATCGTTACTGCCCGGAAATGAACATAATCCTATCGACCGTTTGTCACGTCGCGAATTCCAGGTGATGCTAATGATTTCTCATGGTTTAACCAACGCCGAGATTTCAGACAAACTCTGCCTTAGCCCCAAGACTGTCAGTACCTACCGCCTGCGCCTGCTGGAAAAACTGGGTGCACATAACGAAGTCGATCTCATTAAAATAGCGGTAGAGCAGGGGATGGTCGAGTTCGTAAATTCGGATTGATCGACTGTGAGCAACCTGCAATGCTGCCAACGGTGTCCACGTCTTAGCGCTTACCGGATAGAACAAAAGGTCAGATTTCCCAGTTACCACTGTTTGCCGGTTGCGGGATTTGGCAGCCCCGACGCACGCCTGCTGGTAATCGGCCTCGCGCCGGGTTTGCACGGCGCGAATGCAACCGGAAGGCCGTTTACCGGGGATGCGTCCGGTGACCTGTTGTTTGCAACCCTGCACAAGTATGGTTTTGCCAGTAGCTCGACTTCGCATCTATTGAGCGACAATATGCAACTGATTGATTGTCGAATCACCAATGCCGTCAAATGCGTTCCTCCGGGAAATCGGCCAACTACGTCTGAAATAAACCACTGCAGGCGCTTTCTACATGACGAAATTTCAATGATGATGCCCGGTTCCGTGCTGCTGGCACTGGGTACTATCGCACACCGGGCAATTTTGAAGGCGCTGGATCTAACCCAGGCGCAGTATAGATTTCATCAGCGCGCCGAATATGAATTACCGAATGAATTGAAGTTGATAGATTCATTCCATCCCAGCAGGTACAACCAGAATACCGGGAAGATCACCCCAAAAATATTTGAAAATGTATTCGATCGGATCAGACTGATATTGCAATGAAGCAGCAACGGGATTTCGACTCTAAGGCTTTCCTGGCCACGGTAAATAGCAAGCCCGGTGTATACCGTATGCTCGACCGGCACGACAAGGTGATCTACGTTGGCAAAGCCAAGAATTTAAAGAAACGGCTATCCAGTTATTTTCGCAAAACCGGTTTATCGACCCGCATCATTTCACTGGTCAATAATATTAATTCAATCGAAGTAATTAACACGCGCACCGAAAGCGAAGCCTTGCTGCTGGAAAACGATTTAATCAAAAATCTTAATCCACGTTACAACATATTGTTCCGTGACGACAAGAGCTACCCCTACATATGCCTTTCCAATCACGACTTTCCCCGCTTAACCGTATTCAGGGGCAAACCTGACAGGCGCAAGGGAATATTTTATGGCCCGTTTCCGAGTGCGGGGTCGATTCGTTATACGATTAATCATGTACAGCGCATGTTCCAGTTGCGCAATTGCGAAGACTCTGCCCTGTCGAATCGCACCCGCGCCTGCTTGCAATATCAAATCAAGCGCTGTACTGGACCTTGCGTGGGACATACCGATAAAGAAAGCTATCGATTACAGATCGAACAGGCACAAATGTTTTTAGAAGGTAAAAGCAACGAACTGATCGATCAACAGATTGCACTAATGGAAAAATATTCCACGGACCTGGAGTTCGAGCAGGCAGCTCAGATTCGCGACCGCATTGAAACCTTACGCAGGGTCACGGAGAAACAGTTCGTCACCGATTTCAATGGCGACATCGACATCATTGCCTGCGAACTGCGCCAGGATTTCAGCTGTATTCAACTGTTCATGATACGCAACGGTACCTCGCTGGGTAATAAGCCTTTTTATAATCGCGCCAAACTTGATACTGATCCGGCAAGCCTGATTGAGACCTTCATCATGCAACATTATTCCAAGCATCCGGCCCCGGCGGAGATTATCGTAAGCCATGATCTTGAAAATACCGGTTTACTGACCGAATCATTACACCTGCTTAGCCATTCAAGGGTCAAGATTGCGCATAACGTGCGCGGCAAACGCCAGCGTGCACTGGAAAGCGCAATCGCCAATGCAAAACAGGCGTTGGAAAGCTATTTATTATCAACGAGTTTATTGAGCAAACGGTTTCAAAACCTGGTTGAGATTTTGCATCTAGACGGTCCGCCCGAACGCATTGAATGTTTTGATATCAGCCATACGATGGGTGAATCGACCAAGGCATCCTGTGTGGTATTTGGGAAGGAGGGCGCCATAAAGAACGAATACCGTCGCTACAATATCAACGATATTCAGCCTGGGGATGACTACGCCGCAATGCGCCAGGTACTCGATCGACGCTATAGTAAACGTCAGAATTCACCCGAACAGCTCCCCGATCTGATTCTAATCGATGGTGGCAAAGGTCAGCTCGGTGTGGCGCTCGACGTGCTTGAGTCCCTCAATATACCCAACGTCAAGGAGAACCTCAGGGTTTTCGGGATTGCAAAAGGTGTTGAGCGCCGTCCTGGTTACGAAGAAATAATCGATGAAGAGATGACGGCACTGAACTTTCCGATGGATTCACCGGCGTTGCTGCTCATCCAGCAGATACGTGACGAGGCACACCGATTCGCGATAACCGGTCATCGCCAGGCGCGCGCAAAAACCCGACGCAAATCCCGCCTCGAAGAAATTCCAGGCATCGGCATCAGAAAACGACAGTTACTCCTGAATACCTTTGGTGGATTGCAGGGTGTCCAGGCCGCTGGGGTCGAAGAGTTGATGCAAATCAAGGGAATTAACCGAGAGACCGCACAGGCGATCTATGATACTTTTCACGGTTAAACCGTTTACTGGTTGGTAATGAAAATAACCCTGCCTACCGCTGTCACCCTGTTCCGAATCGCACTGATTCCGATTTTCGTTATCGTGTTTTACCTGCCTTTCAGCTGGGCTAATGTTGCGGCAACCTCTATTTTTGCGATTGCCAGTATAAGCGACTGGGTGGACGGATACCTGGCCCGTTCGATGCAACAGGAATCCTCGTTTGGCGCCTTCCTCGACCCGGTCGCTGATAAGCTCATGGTCGTGGTGATAATCATATTGCTGGTTGAAGCCCACCCAAGCATTTACATGACCCTGCCATCCGTGATCATCGTCGCCAGGGAAATTTCAATTTCAGCCCTGCGCGAATGGATGGCACAACTGGGCAGCAGCACCACGGTAAAGGTATCGTTTATTGGCAAGGCGAAGACGGTTTCGCAGATGCTGGCCCTGGGTTTCATGATATTTTCCGAGCCGTTCATGGGATTACCGATTTACGAAATTGGCCTCGGGATTTACTATGTCGCAGCCTTTTTGACAATTGTTTCGATGCTGCTTTACCTGCGCGCAGCCTGGCCTGTAATAAGCCGGCATGGTTGACGTAATCAACCGTGTCCTCGCTTGACAGCTAAGGTTGAATCTATAGAATAACGGCTCTTTTGCGGGAATAGCTCAGCTGGTAGAGCACAACCTTGCCAAGGTTGGGGTCGCGAGTTCGAATCTCGTTTCCCGCTCCAGTTTTCATGCCTCGATTCGATCGGGGCTTTTTTTGGCCATCACTATTCAGTAAAGTAGGATGTCCTGGGCTCTTCATCAGGCGGAATAGCCTTTCTTCGGCTGGGTGGCAGAGTGGTCATGCAGCGGCCTGCAAAGCCGTGTACGGCGGTTCGATTCCGCCCTCAGCCTCCATTCAAATGCCCGGATGGCGAAATTGGTAGACGCAAGGGACTTAAAATCCCTCGACCTTAACGGTCGTGCCGGTTCGACTCCGGCTCCGGGCACCATCTATAATTTAATTATTAACGATATCTTAGCGGCTTTACCTCATGTAAAACCTAATTTAGCTATCATATTTAGTCCATATTTAGTCCAGTACGACGCAATACCAAGCATTATTGAAGCAAAAAAGGTGGGGGTTGTTAACTAGTCAAAAGCCGAATTTTGCTGGACTACTTTCCGCTAAGCAGACGCTCAGTTTAAAGAATCGAGCGACGACCTTCGGCCAGGAGGGGACACTCTGTACCTCCCCCAGTTTTAAAGAATTGAGGAAGAGGCGAACGGGATTTTATAGAATATTAGAGGAAACTGAGATCTGACCCCAGTTTACCTATCAACAGCTGAGTTCGACCCATAACGGGCTTACAAGAATTTTTCCGAACGAAAATCGAACATCGCCGTCAAATATATTAAGTGAAAAAAACTTCGGTGAAAAGACGGAACGAAGTCGCTCTTTCACCGGTAGTCAGTAACTGACTCCAGGGGACCGTTGGCCGTTAGGGGACGGGTTTCTAGGCCACAACTACGCCGTGGGAGGTACCAAGAGTCGTGCGGCGGCGGGGTGCTTCCTGATTGCATTTGTGCGGAGCGAAGAATATGATCTGAAAATGAACTGCACCTTGATTTACGCCCGCCAACTCAGGGCACAGGAGAGTTTCCATGTCACTCGTCGACGATAAGACAAAGATAATCACTCTTGGGGAGTCAGCGAAGGCGGCCGATCGTCAGAAGGCGTTGGATCTGATCGTGGACCGCTTTTTCAAGCGGCACCCGAAACTGAAAGAGATCGTTTATGATTCTACGTTCGAGTCCGGTGCGTATGACATTGAGACGGGGTTCGCGAGGTTGGGCTCCAACCAAACGATCAAGGTTGGGCCCAGGTTCTTTACCCAGTGGAAGCGTCGCATCGACCGGCGGATCCGGACCGTTGGGCACGAGCTTGAGCACGTAGAGCAGCGAGCCCAGAAGAACCCGATCAAGAATAAACATACGCGAGAGTTCCTCGCAGTTCATTGGACCATCACCGCCAAAATCAAAGGTGTCAGTTCACTTGGTCGTGCCCAGACGCTCCAGTACATTACCCAGCCAAGGGCTGGTGCCCTGGCAAAATGGAAAGAGATGCCGGAGGCAGACAAACAGCTCTACCAGAAGCAGTACAAGGAGGTGCTGAAATTCCAAGATACAAAAACGGGATCACTGGAGCTTGGGCGGAAGCAATTGCTTGAAGCGTTCGCGTATCGTCAGCCCAGCATGGGGTACGGCGGGCGGGGAAGAACCGGACGAATCCACGACGTGTAATCTTTAATTTTTCCCCGAAAAATGTGGACAGCAGATGAATATGATATTGGAATATTCAATCCCCCCCTCCCCGTGGTCATAATCATTGAATCCTGGTTGCCAGAAATACGTCTGATTTATTTGAAGTAATGTGTCCTTAGAGAGCTGCTTACCCACACCTTAAACGTCGATTTAAAGGCTGCTAGGAGACGCTACAGGAGGGGTGCTGGGGTAATAGATGAGTGAGAGTAGAGGTTTAAACCCTGAGACCCCGGCTTAAAACATGCGAAAACCAATACCCACTTTCCCCCGATTTTCAAAGTCTGATCTGATGTGGGTGTGAGGGTCTATTTAAATCAACCAGCTTTCACCAGACCCCTACTCCTGCTGAAAATGGGTATGCCAAATCCCAGTACAATCTGGGTGTAATGTACTACAACGGTCAAGGAGTCACCCAGAACTACGAGCGATAACTGGGGTCAGATCACAGTTGTTGCTTTGGTCGAGTTACGCATGTAATGCCATGGGAAAGCCAAGTTCATTAATATGCAAACATGTACTATATCGGCAATTAGGAAGCGATGGCTCGCAACAACAAATTGCATATCGAGAGTTGTTTAGAAACCATTTGGGTAAGGACGATATAGGCGGTATACGCGAATCGTTAACTCAGGAATTAGTATTAGGTCGGGATGATTTTAAAGAAAAAATAAACCGGCTAACAAACCGACAGGTCAAGCCTGCGAAAATGGGTAGACCAAGAATCGAGAAAGAGGCGAACGGGATTTTATAGAATATTAGAGGAAACTGTGATCTGACCCCAGTTTTTCGGGATTTTATAGAATATTAGAGGAAACTGTGATCTGACCCCAGTTTTTCGCAGACCCCAGTTTTTCGGATTTCATGCTTATAGTGATTCGCATTCAATACTACCGTCACTCGCTACTTTCAATAAAGCCGAACCTTCGGGACAGGGAGATGTGCTCTCCAGAGATTTACGTGCTTTTAATGACGTTACTGGCTGAGTAGATTTCAGTTCAATGTTCAGGTAACTGGTAAATGAACCGGTAGCAGTATCGTAGCAAATTACAGTTCCGTCATCTCGGACCTCCTGCACGGTTTGATTGTCCAGGCAAAGTTTTGCGGGTTCGTTAACTTCCGGTAGCTCACTCCCATTTTTCTTGGCAATTATTGCAGTAACCTCTCCTGAATTCGAATCTATTACTGTCTCTTCAGCAGCATTGCCACCAATCACTGGCGTCGATAGTAAAGCAGCTGTTACCCAAATGATGATTAATTTGAAATACATATCGTGTTACCTCATAGCCCAGACGTTGACAGACTACATGTTTATCATTGAGAGTCGTTGCTTTTCTACTGGACGCTTGCCATCATTTTTTGCTTGAATAACATTTAGCTGTTGTCTGAGCGTACGCACATCCTTGCGGATCGCTTCAAGAGTACCAATTTCCTCTTTTAAACTTTTGATAGCCTGTTGTTGCTCCTTAATTGCTTCGACGAGCAAGGGAACGATGGCACTATAGGAAACCCCTAAAAAACCATCTTCATTTTTAAATACGGTCTCGGGCAACACCTTGCTTACTTCCTGTGCGATGAAACCCACTTGTTTGCCGGGAAGGCTATTGAATCTCTCATACGTGTCCGTATTCCATTCAAAGTTAACACCGCGGAGTTTGAGAACCATATCCATGGGATTTTCAAGCGAAACAATATTTTTCTTGAATCGACTGTCCGAAACTGTGATATGACCGGCAGCGGTTACGGTACCAAGGACGGTGACATTCCCACTATTGTTGAGATTAAAAAGGCTAGTACCACTTTGATTAGAGGCACTAATGACACTCGCCCAGGGTATGGTGTTTCTTAATTCCAAGAGGGCACTGCGACTACCTTCGTTTGTAGGGTCCCCCAGTTTCGCGCCACGTGTTGAATATATGTCTCCTTCTACAGAAAGCTCTTGGATTGGCGTTCTGTTTATACCCAATTTCAGTATATTAACATTACCATCATTATCAACACTCACAGCATCTATCGGATTACCGTCTGGGGCATCCAGTGAGGAGCCATCCCCACTGGCATTAATCCGGGTGTCGTTATCATTGACCGCTGCCTCGACGTCCCCAAAATTTGTATTTAATTCATCGGCTGTCAGCACATTGCCATCGACGAAGAAATTTGTCACAGCTAATGGGGCTGCTTCAACCGATGTGAATATAAAAGCGGTTAGCAAAACAGCTCCTGTCAATAAAATGCTAATATCATTTTTGGTTTTCATATTATTCATTTGAATATTCATGTTTGATATCCCGTTTAAAAGTTCTTTATGTTCCTAATTCACAAGTGCCAAGCCTCGCACCAACACCAAGTGTACAACTGACCGGACTTGTCGTTGAAAATTCGTCCAGCTCGAGGATATTGCTGATACCGTCACCATCCTCGTCAAAAGAGGCCGTGTCATAATCTGTGGCCACGAAATTAACGGTATTAGCACCCGCGGACACAACTATAGATTTCGTTGTCGAAGCAGCCACCACCAATGGTGCCAAAGGGAGCAGTTCATAGGTGAAGGTAATGGAAAGATTTAAGGTTTCGCCTGCCGTACTGCTCAGTGTAAAAGTCGCTGTATCCCCGGTAATTGTTATCGGTGGTTGATCAACACCATTAACTGTAAGGACAGCCGTCAAAGTACCACCGACACGGTCGAGTTTACTCGCTATCGAATCAGGGATTTGAAATGAAACATTTTCAACCTGTGGAGAAGAATCGGTTGAGGTTTCATTCTGATTGCCACAACCGGCCAGCGTTAAAGCGGCAAGTAGCAGTAAAAGGGATAGCGCGTCTCGTAGTTCGAATGGTATTAATTTGTGGAATTGAATTACACTTTTCATTCTATTAGCCCATTCTTTAATAAGATAATAAGTCTCTCTAGAAAATTACAAGTTCATTAGTAGATGTCATTTATCAATCCGGAACATCGGTGGTAATCGTAACAGTGGTGCCAGTAGTAGTAGTAGTGGTGCCACCGCCACCGCCACCGCCGCCGCCACTGCTACCGCCAGCGAGCGCGGCGACTCCCAGGCCTATCAGAACCCATTTCCATGTAGCCAAACCCTCTTCTTCTTCTTTAGGCGCGGGGGGTTCGGTAACTGGCTTGCTCACTTCAACACCGGCAGCGACAGGAACAATGGTGAAGGTCAGGGGTAAAAATTTTTGGCCTTCAAAGATACTGTTGCCAGAGACATCGTCGGCCCGAATATAGATTTCCAGTTTATCGGAGATAATCGGGTCCAGAGATAATTCTGTGGTGTAGATGTTGGG
>CAXMSP010000003.1:0-3332 GCA_964196225.1 uncultured Gammaproteobacteria bacterium
GGCCCGGCTCAAACGGGCGATCTCGCCCTTGCCGTGCACATCGACCCGGGCGTCCAGATCCCCTTCCGTGATGCTCCTTATGCCCTCGTCCAGCCGTCGGATCGGCCTCGTAAACCTTCCTCGAGCACGGTACCCGTCATGCGTGTATCGCGACCCGCCAGCAATCCAGTCGGATGAAACTGTACCATTTCCATGTCGCGCAAACCCAGGCCCAGCCGCAATACCATCGCCAGTCCGTCCATCGACTTGTCACCCGACGGCGTGTGATAACGGTACATGGTGGGCCCACCACCGGTTGCCATGAGCACGGTTTTGGCCTGCACCAGCCGAAACTCGCCGCTGCGCATATCCACCATCAGGACGCCGGCGAGTGCATCCCCATCGCGCGATGGCACCAGCGCAATTGCACGGTGTTCTTCCATTAGCTGCGCCCGCTGCGCACGCACCTGCTCCATCAGGCGGCTAATAATTTCAATCCCGGTCAGGTCACCCTTGTGCACGGTGCGGTCAAAGGTTTGACCGGCAAACGCCTTGTGGTGCAGCGAACCATCGTCGTTGCGATCGAAAAAGCAACCGAGCTCGTTCTCTAGCTCCTGCACTCGAATCACCGCGGTTTCACAGAGCCGCATCGCCATTGCCTGGTCGGGCAGCCACTTGCCACCGATGATCGTATCCATGAAATGGCGTTCAATCGAATCACCCGGGCTCAACGCCACGTTATAGCCACCCTGCACCATGCGCGTACAGCCACATTTGCCGAGCAGTCCCTTAACCGCAATCGTTACATCGAGTTCCGGGTTTGCCCTGCAGGCATGCAGGGCCGCAAACAGCCCGGCACCGCCACTGCCGAGGATCAAGACGTCGGTTTTAAGGGTTTGAAATTCCACTTAGATTGCCCGCAACAGGTATCCGCAGGCGATGAAGAATGCGGCGGCGAGCGCAACCGCGGCGTAATTTTTCTGGCGGTTACTCCAGGGCAGGTTTTCCAGCGCCAACAGGCGCAGACCGCCGAAAAAATGCAGCGCGAGTAAAAACACGAGGCCAAACTCGGCGAATTTCACCAGCGGAAGTTCGCTCCAGTGCAGGAAGCGGTCGAGTGCCGCATTACCCTCCAGCGCCAGTCCGAGCACGTAAAAATGAAACGGTAAAAATAACGCCAGCCCCAGCCCGGAAAGCCGGTGCAGCAGGAAAGCGAGGTAGAGGGGCTGCTTGCGGTGCGCTTTCATGGCGTACCCACTACCGCCGCAACCGCGCGCAACCCGGCAAACAATAAACCGGCTGCACACAGCCAACACAGGACGGTCAGGGACGGTCCGCGCAATCGAAACCATTCACGCAAGATATTGCGTAAGCCAATCGCCGCATGCAACGCAACCGCGATTACAAACAGGCCATAGATGCCGCCCCAGAACAGGCTGCCGCGCGTACGCGCCAATATTTCATCGGCCGTGAGCCCACCCTGGATCGCGTAAATCATGACACCCAGGTGCAATAACACCAGCGGTGCCATAATCGCCGCCGTGGTGCGTTGTGCCAGGTAGAGCCTGAGTTCAATCATGGCGTTCCCGGTATTTCTTCTTCATAAACCAGTGCGCAGACATTCGTTTCAGCCCGGCGATTGACGCGGTAGGGTTGAGTTCGTTGGGACAATAGGTCGAGCAACCCTGCTGCGAATGACACTGATGACAGCCGGCATCGCCCGCTACTACCGTTAGCCGCTCATCCCGGGCGCAGTCACGTTGATCGTTTTGCAGGCTCCAGGCTCGATTTAACGCCGCTGGCCCGAGGTAGTCTTTGTTCCAGGCAACCACATCACAGGACGCGTAGCAGATTGCACAGTTGATGCACTCGATTGCCGCGTTAGCGGCCTGTCTCTGTGGAGATTTCGGAGAGATAGCGGCCACCGCTTCATCACGCGTGCCGCTGCCCTGAAAATGGCCCTCGGCCTGCCTCCATTTTTCAAAGAACTCACTCATATCGCAGGCCAGGTCTTTTATCACCGGCAGATTACGCAACGGTTCGACCGTCAGACGATTATCTTCCATGACCTTGTTGACATGAGTGCGGCAAGTCCAGCGTGGAATGCCGTTTACCATCATCGCGCAGGAACCACACATACCGACCCGGCAGGCAAAACGATAGCTTAAGGAGGCATCGCGGTGGCGCTGGATCCACGTGATGACGTCAAGTATGGTCTGACTGGGCTGCTGGGGGACCTGGAAATTTTGAAAATCACCGCCCCCTGTGCCACCGCGCCATACACTAACCGTTATCGAATCTGCCAGGGAATCTGCCATCGATGCATGATATTACTTTATTAAAACTAACGAAATTGAAAATAAACTAATATATACTTTAATTTTTATTAAGTTAATGATCTTCCATGAATTTACGACAGCTACGCTCGCTTGCGACAATTCTGGATCGAGGCAGTTTTGTCGCGGCCGGTGAGCGAATCGGATTGAGCCAGGCTGCAATCAGCGTACAGATGCGCCAGCTCGAGGAAACACTCGGCGTCGACCTGTTCGACCGTAGTAGCAGGCCCGTTGCGTTAACCGCCGAGGGAGTTCGCATTGCACGACTAGCGGACGAGGTACTCGATAAGATAGAAAACATTCGACTGGAAGCGAGTGGAGCCAAAATATCCGGTTCAGTGTCAATCGGTTTCATCCCTACCTGTGTCCACAACCTGTTACCCAGGGTGCTTGAAGCATTGCGTCAACAGTTTCCCGAACTGCAGGTTAGCGTCAAATCGGGACTATCCGGCGAACTCGCTGCCGCGGTAATACGTCGGGAACTTGATTACGCATTGTTGACCGCCCCGGTAGTTGAAATTCCGGAGCTCGACATCACCGCCATCGCATCTGAGCCTTATTATGTTATTGCACCGGCAAAGTCCCCGACTGAGTCCGATGCCGAATTGCTGCGTTCGATGCCCTATATCGCTTTTAACAAAAGCACCTGGGTTGGCCAGCATATCGCGGCCAGGTTGCAGCAACGTGGCATTCATTTAACCGAATCAATCGAAATCGACTCGCTGGAAGCGATCGAAAACCTGGTTGCCGACGGCTTCGGCGTTTCCATCGTGCCGCGACGGCTGCATGCCATACTTGATTCCGAAAAACTGGTTCAAGTCCCGTTTGGCAATCCTATCGACACCCGCCAGCTAGCGCTGATTCAGCCTGTCGGCAAGCCAATATCGCGCTTCGATACGGCAATTAAGACGATATTTCGTGACCTGCCAAATGCCTGATTAAAGCCAATTAATCGAATTAGGTGATGTAACTGAAATTTATACCATCGACGACGAAGCTTGCAGGAATGCCATCGAA
>CAXMSP010000004.1:0-13801 GCA_964196225.1 uncultured Gammaproteobacteria bacterium
AGCACAATTGACACTGACCAGGGATTGTTTGCGCAGCTCGCTTTGTGAATGTATTGCGCGCGCCACCAATTCCTTGCCGGTGCCGGTTTCTCCGACAATTAACACGGTAGTATCGCTAACTGCAACCCGTCTGACACGGTCCAGGACTTCCAGCATCGGCTCGCAGTGAGCGATCATGCCATCGATGGGATAATTCCTGGCAACCTCTTTTTGCAGCAGCGTGTTTTGCTGTTCGATGCTCGCCTTGTCGAGAATCCGTTTCACCGTCATGATCATTTCATCATGATTGAAAGGTTTGGAAATGTAATCTACAGCGCCTTGTTTCATCGCCTCGACCGCCGACTGAACTGTTGAATAACTTGTCATGATCAGCACCGGCGTCGGCGCTGCGCGGGAGATTAGCTCGGTGCCAGGTTCCCCCGGTAAACGCAAATCCGAGATAATCAGGTCATACATATTAATGGAGTTTTCTTCCGCTTCGGCAACCGAAGCGACTCCGGTGGCGTCGTGCCCCTGCCGCTGCAACAGGCGCAGCAGGCTCTCCTGGATAATCGGCTCATCTTCAACGACCAGTATATTGCTCATGCCTGGGCTACCATTGTCGCATCGACAGCGGGGAGGGTGATGTCAAATCGACAGCCAGCCATCGGTTTGCTCGTAACTGAAATCGAGCCCCCGTGTTCCTTGACGATATTGTAAGTCAACGACAAACCCAGGCCGGTGCCTTCGCCCACCGTTTTAGTGGTAAAGAAAGGTTCGAAAATTTTCGACAGGTGTTCTTCGGCGATGCCTTTGCCCTGATCTATGACTGATATCAGAATCTGACCACCACGGACCTCTGAATCGATAGTGACGATCTGGCCCGGATTTGACGCGTCGGTAGCATTAGTGAGCAGATTCACAAAAACCTGCACCAGTTTTTGCGCGTATCCTTTAACCATTAAGCCAGTTTCACATTGGTTCTGGTAGTGCATTTGCTTGCCGGCCTGGCTAAGTGATACCAGGTTGATCGCTTCGTGAATGACCTGGTGCAGGTCGAGTTTTTCCGCTGGAAATTCATCGGGAGCACCGGCGCGACTGTAATTGGACAGTGATCCAACGATGCGGGAAATACGATCGGTTTGGGTCAGGATCTGGCTCAGACCATCGCTTACTTGCTCAGTATGGTCTAGTTCGGAGCGTAAATCTTGTGCCAGGCAGGCAATGCCAGTAACAGGATTGCCGATCTCGTGGGCAACACCCGATGCGAGCTGACCGATCGATGCCAGGCGTTCGCTATGGGCGAGTTTTTCCTCGAGCAGGTAGCGTTCGCTATTGTCTTCGATCAGGATTGCGATACCGCTATTGTCGTCCCGTTCCCGGCTTACTACCGCCTTGAACAGGTTCAGGACCCGGACCTGGTTCTTGATTGGAAGCTTGAGTTTACTGATTAAAAACTGATCGCTGGATTTGAATTCGGCCAACAACTCCGCCCACGGATCCTCGAGCTGAAGGATGGAATTGCCGATCGCATCTCCCCGCTTGATCCCGGTTATTTTACTCAGTTCCTTGTTCCAGCTCAGGATAATACCCGCGTTATCAATCGATACCACGCCCAGCGGCAGGTCCTGTAACACCTGTAAATGAAATCGCCTTAGTACATCGAGCTCACTCGAGACCCCACGTAATCGACTGCGGGTTTGCTCCTGGTTGTGTCCAACAAACTGGATTGTGTTGGCAAGGGCCGATTGGGTTGCACGATCAATTTGCAGGTGCTCGTTGACGATCATGCGTGAAAGCACCGGGCCGACCAGTCCCGACAGGTTACGATCTATCTGGCCGCGCAACCGGGTAAGGTCAGTTTGATTAATCTCACCGGGAACCAGTCCGAGATCGGCGAGGGCGCGATCCACCTCGTTATGTGCGATATCCTGGCCGATGATGGCGCTCAACTGCTGCTCGAACTCGGCAATCGAGGTAGCCTTTACCGAGCCCTGGGGTATCAGAAAGCTTTCGCGACTGCAGGCCTCGGCTACTTCTCGCTCATCCTGTGACTGATGACTCAATAACGATACGATGACGAAGGTCAGGCCATTGAGCAGCAGCGACCACAAGGCTGCGTCGGTGGTGCTCATGGCTATTTCGGGAATGGTAAAAAAAGGCGTTTCGATGATGCCGGCGCGTTCGAACAACGGCACAAACAAAGTGAATGCCCAAATGGTCGCGCCAACAATCAAACCGCTGATAAAGCCATTCCGGTTAGCGCGCGGCCAGTAAAGCAGCCCAACCACGCCGGGCAGGCATTGTGCGACCGCAACGAATGATATGAGGCCGAGCCCGGCGAGCCCCGGATTTTGTGTCTGCACCAGGTAGAAAAGGTAACCAATGCCGACAATCGACATAATGACAAAGCGGCGCCCCCACAGCAGCCATTCGTACATGCTCGTGCCGGTAGACAGCTTCGGGGGAAAGCTCGCCGGCAGCACAAAATTATTCATGCACATCGATGCCAGTGCCAGCGTGGTGACAATGATCATGGCGCTGGCCGCAGAAAGTCCGCCCATAAAGGTCAATATCGGCAACACGGACGAACCGCTTTCAAGGGTAATACCGAGTACGAAAAAATCGGCCGGTATATCAAGCTGGAGCGATTGACCGGCCCAGAGAATCGGTGGAATCGACAGATTAAGTAACAGCAGGAACAGTGGAAAAGCCCAGCTCGCAGTCTCGATGTTCTTGTGCTTGATACTTTCCACAAAAATCATGTGAAACTGGCGCGGTAACAAAAAAGCCGCTGCAAAAGACAGCAGCATCAGCGTGGCCCAGGGACCCTCCTGTACCGGTGCAAACAGGGCCGCGTTGGCTTCTGGATGCTGGTCCAGGTACTGGTTGAGCTCGCCGAATCCGCCGAATATGCCAAATACTGCGAACAACCCGACGCTAAGCAGGGTAACCAACTTGACCAGGGATTCGAACGCGATTGCGACCACCAGTCCACGGTGTTTTTCGCGTAATGATATATGGCGGGTACCAAACAGGATTGAAAACAGACCTACCGTAATACAAAACATCAATGCGATTAAATGTTGTTCGGTTTCGTTGGTCATGATCTGCAGCGTGTTGGTGACTGCCTGGATTTGCAGCGACATGTAGGGCAGGGTGCCGGCCAGCACCAGCAGTGTCACCAGAACCCCGGCAAGCTGGCTGTGGTAACGAAAAGCAAACAGGTCGGCCAGCGACGCCAGGCGATAGGTCTCGGTGATTTTGAGTATCGGCCGCAGCAGTATTGGTGAAGCGAGGAAGGCCAGGGTGGTCCCGAGATAGATCGTCAGGAAGTTAAACCCTTCCTTCTCGGCAAAACCGACGCTACCGTAAAAGCTCCACGACGTCGCATATACGCCGATCGAAAGCGAGTAAACCAACGGATGGTTGGCCAGTGATTCCGGTATCCAGCCACGATCGGTGGCAGTTGCGATGAGAAATAACAGCCCGAGGTAGAGCACCCCGACCAGAAATAACTGCCACAGCTCAAACTGCATGCTTGCGCAACAAGTGTTGCAGGCGGGCCGAAACCAGGATAATACCGAACCAGACCAGGTAGGGCAGGTACCAGGGCGAATCGACAGAGATCCAGAAGGTGGACAAGGGTGGCAGCAATACCAGCAACGAAATCAGTACCACGATGATGGTGATCTCGGTTGGGCGTATATCGGATGATAACAGCGACATAGTGTTACCCCTGGTTACTTATTATCTCGAGCGAGTGTTACTTATCGTGACGCATAGGTCAATAAGGAGCAAAAATCCATTGATACAGGTCAAGTTTCAATTCGACGGTGGGATTGGTTGCATGCCAGCATCTTGTCGATGGCCAGTGTTTATGTAAGCATATCCGGGGCCACTAAAAAAATTAATCACTGAATACCCGAGGAAGGCGCCATGTCTGAAAGTAAAATTTATCCAGTTCCTGCCGAATTTGCCGCGCAGGCAAACATTACCGCAGCTCAATACGATGAGATGTATCAGCAATCCGTTGAAGATCCTGAGGGATTCTGGTCAGAACAGGCTGAAAAATACCTTTCGTGGTTTAAACCCTGGAATTCAGTATGCGACTGGAGTTTCGCCGGCGACGACCTGCATATCAAATGGTTCGAAGGCGCCGAACTGAATGTTTCATACAATTGCCTGGATCGCCATCTGAGTTCTCGCGGTGACCAGGTTGCTATCATCTGGGAGGCAGATGATCCGGCCGAAGACCGCAAATTAACCTATACGGAACTGCATCAAGAAGTCTGCAAATTCTCCAACGTATTAAAAGCGCAGGGCGTTAACCGGGGTGATCGCGTTTCGATCTACATGCCGATGATCCCGGAAGCCGCGGTTGCAATGCTGGCCTGTACCCGCATTGGTGCAGTGCATTCAGTCGTGTTCGGTGGATTTTCTGCGGATGCATTACGCGATCGTATCCAGGATTCCGATTGCCAGGTCGTGATTACCGCTGACCAGTCGGTTCGCGGCGGCAAACGGGTGCCACTGAAAGCGAATGCCGATAAAGCGGTCAGCGAATGCCCTGATGTCAAAAGCGTGATCGTAATACAACGTGGGGGCGATCCGGTGGAATGGACCGACGGCCGCGATGTCTGGTACCACGAGGCGATGGCAAAAGCTTCAGCGGAATGCGAACCGGAAATGATGGATGCAGAAGATCCATTGTTTATTCTGTATACCTCGGGCTCAACCGGGAAACCCAAGGGTGTATTGCACTCCACGGGTGGTTACCTGTTGCAGGCCGCGATGACCCATAAGCTTGTATTCGACTACAAGGATGGCGAAATTTACTGGTGTACTGCGGATGTCGGCTGGGTTACCGGGCATACCTATATCGTTTATGGTCCGCTCGCGAACGGCGCCACCACTTTAATGTTCGAAGGTATCCCGACTTACCCGGACATTTCCCGATTCTGGCAGGTTTGCGACAAGCACAATGTCTCGATTTTTTATACCGCACCTACCGCGATACGAGCCTTGATGGGTGCTGGTGATGAGCCGGTCAGGAAAACTTCACGCAAGTCGCTGCGCTTGCTCGGTACCGTGGGAGAGCCCATTAATCCGGAAGCCTGGTTGTGGTATCACAATGTTATCGGTGACGGTCGTTGCCCGATTGTCGATACCTGGTGGCAGACCGAGACCGGGGCGCACATGATGACGCCTTTACCCGGCGCGACCGCGACCAAGCCCGGTTCCGCAACCTTTCCGTTTTTTGGTGCACAGCCGGTGCTGCTGGACGACCAGGGCAATGAGGTAGAAGGCAACCCAGCGGAGGGCAACCTGGCGATGAGTGCGCCGTGGCCTTCGATGATGCGGACGTTATATGGTGACCATAAGCGCTTTTATGAAACCTACTTCAAGATGTTCAAAGGTTATTACTTTACCGGGGATGGTGCCCGGCGCGACGAAGACGGATATTACTGGATTACCGGCCGGGTCGATGACGTACTCAATGTTTCAGGCCATCGGTTAGGTACTGCCGAGATCGAGTCCGCCCTGGTCAAGCATGAAAAGGTTGCCGAGGCGGCCGTGGTCGGTTATCCGCACGATATCACCGGACAGGGTATTTACGCCTATGTCACGCTGATGGCGGGCGAAGAAGGGAGCGACGATTTGAAACAGGATCTTATTGGCCTGGTGCGTTCCGAAATCGGGCCCATTGCCAAGGTTAATATCATCCAGTGGGCGCCGGGCTTACCGAAAACCCGTTCCGGAAAAATCATGCGCCGCATATTGCGCAAGGTCGCCGCAAATGAGCTCGACAGTCTTGGCGATATCTCGACACTGGCGGATCCGGGCGTGGTTGATAACCTGATCGATAATCGACTCAATCGGTAACGACTCTCCCTGGATCGCATAGAGCCCCGTTAAATTCGGGGCTTTATACGATCGTGGTATTTATCGATATCGACATCAGTTGATCTCGCAAGACTTGCAAGTTCTCATTCTTTTCTCTAAACTCGATGAGAAGAAAATGAGAAGAGTTATTGCAAATGCTGACTTCACAGGAACAAAAGACACTCCAGTTTATTCGTAACTATCTTGCCCAGCACGGTTATGCCCCGAAATTCAAGGAAATTGGAATCGCCATCGGCGTCACTTCGCACGGCACTATTCATCGTTATGTGCAGTCGCTAGAGGACAAGGGCTATATCGATCGGGTCAAGGGTAATTCGCGCGGTATGAGTCTCGTCGATTTGCCGCTGGTGAGTCCTCCCACGATTCCACTTGCCGGAAAAATTGCCGCGGGGTTGCCGATCGAAGCTATCGAAGATCAGCAGGAACTGAACCTGGCCGAAATGTTTATGGGACCGGAATTATTCGCGTTGCGCGTTACCGGTGACTCGATGATCGATGCCGGTATTCTCGATGAAGACTACGTGATTATAAAGAAACAGCCGGTTGCCAATGACGGTGATATCGTCGTCGCCATGATCGATAAAGCCGAGGCAACTTTAAAGCGGTTTAAACGTAAGGGTGAACGGCAAATTGCACTGATACCGGAAAACCCGGAAATGGAGCCGATGATTTATCCAGCCGAGCGTGTCAGCATTCACGGTGTGCTGGTCGGCCAGCTGAGGAATTACCGATAATTCCGCTGTCATTCCGATACCTCGGACCGCTGCCCTTAAAAATTTGATCAAGCCTTTAGCTGCTTTTGAATTGTACCCAGCATATCGGTAATTATTTTCGGATTGCCTGCGACAATTTGGCCGTTATCGAGAAAATTTCCGTCTCCACTGTAGTCGGTCACGATGCCGCCGGCTTCACGAATGATCAAGGCACCGGCCGCGAGGTCCCAGGCGTTGAGACCGGATTCCCAGTATCCATCTAGCCGGCCTGCCGCCACATAGGCCAGGTCCAAGGCGGCGGAGCCTGCGCGTCGAATATCGCTAACCGAGCTAAAAAAGGCATTGAAAAGCTTTAAAAATTCATCGAGCTGGTCGGGATTTTTAAACGGGAAGCCGGTTGCAATGAGCGCCCCCTCAATTGTTTTCAGGTTGGCAACACGGATACGGCGGTTGTTGAGGGTGGCGCCGTCACCGCGACTCGCCGAGAACAGTTCCTGTTTGAATGGATCGTAGATGACGCCATGGGCCATTCGGCCTCGATGTTCGCAGGCTATTGAAACGGCATAATGTGGGAAGCCATGCAGGTAATTGGTAGTGCCATCGAGCGGGTCGATTATCCAGCGGTACTCGTCCTCACCTTCGATCACACCCGACTCTTCGGCCAGGATGGAATGGCCTGGAAATGCTTTCAGCAGTTCCTCGATGATTCGTGCTTCTGCCTCCCTGTCGACTTCACTGACGTAGTCGTTAAGGGCTTTTACTTCGACCTTTAAGTCAGGTAGCTTGTTAATTTTGCGAACAATAAAATCTCCAGCGTTGTGAGCCGCTCGAATCGCGATATTGAGCATTGGTTGCATCGTTGGAATTTAGTCGTGCCGGGAAAGGCGCGCAGTCTAGCAAACGGTCTGATAATAGACCAGAAATAAACCGAACAGTGGGCACCCGAATAATGAAACTGCAGAATATAAAGATTGTCATGGTCGGTTCGACCCATCCGGGGAACATCGGTGCTGCCGCCAGGGCCATGAACAACATGTGCTTTAGCCATCTGACCCTGGTCGATCCCCAGTGCTCGATTGGAGAAACAGCATATGCCCGGGCCTCGGGTGCCAACGCTATACTCGACAATCGTGAAATCTGCAGCGAGCTCACCCAGGCGATCGCCGATTGCAGCCTGGTAGTCGCCACCAGTGCGCGACGCCGTTCGCTATCCTGGCCCGAACTCAGTCCCCCGGAACTGGCTGACAAGCTTATTTCGATGGATGACTCAAGCCGCGTTGCGCTGGTGTTCGGACGTGAACATTCGGGCCTGCTAAACGAGGAGATTCAGTCGTGTAATCAGATGGTTTGTATTCCAACTAACCCGGAATTCAGTTCGCTTAACCTGGCCTCGGCGGTCCAGGTCCTGTGCTACGAAATTTACAGTCGCCAAAACGGTGCTCCCCCACCTGGCAAACAACCAGATGCCCATGATCTACGGGCGCCGAGCTCCGAAGTGGAAGGTTATTTTGAGCATTTGCAAAAAGTCCTGCTGACCAGTGGATACCTGGATCCAGGCCAGCCGGGCCTGATTATGCAACGCCTACGACGTCTTTACCTGCGCAGTGAGCTAACCCGTAACGAGATTAATATTTTGCGTGGTATGTTGACGGCCATTGAAAAACATCAACATTGAATGTTACAAATTGTTACAAATCGTTACGCCACTGAAAAGCTTTGTCACGACTGATTCCCTAGTATTTCTCCGTCATCAACTAACTACGGAGACTATCCATGAAACTTTCTACCCGAATCATTACAGCAGTATTACTTATCGCCGGCAGTAGCGGCGTGGTCTATGCCTTTGGCAAGCATAACGACTGGGGCATGTCGCCCGAGGAAAAGATCGAATTTGTGACCGATCGTGTTACCAGCAAACTGGAACTTGACAGTCAGCAACAAGAGAATTTCGGTAAGTTGGCACAGACCGTTGCTCAATTAATGCTGGACGCGAAGACTACCCGGGAGCAGCAGGTCAACGAAATTGGCGCTCTGCTGCAGGACCCAAGCTTTAACCAGGCACGCGCGCTCGAATTGGTGCAGCAGAAAACACAGATGATTAACGAAAATGCGCCACTTGTTATTACATCGTTGGCGGTATTTCTGGATTCATTGAACGCAGAGCAAAAGCAGCAATTGCAGGACTTTATCCAGCATCATCGCAGGCATCACCGGCACCAGGGTAATGATCAATCCTGATCATGATCAACAACGCGGCTTCTCAACCAGGAGCCGCGTTGTACAATATCTGTCTGAAACCAGATCGGATAGCCACATGCGTAAACTATTACTGATTGACGACGACGAACGCCTTGCCGAGCCGTTGCAACAGTATTTTGCCAAATTCGATATGTCGCTCGACAATGAAACCAATCCCCTGCAGGCGATCGATAAAATCAGGCAACAGAATTATGACCTGGTGGTGCTGGACGTGATGTTGCCACAGATTGATGGTTTTGAGACCTGCCGCCGCATACGTCATTTCAGCGACATTCCAATCGTGATGCTAACCGCCCGCGGTGAAGTAATGGATCGAGTCGTTGGCCTGGAGTTAGGTGCTGATGATTACCTGCCGAAACCTTTCGAACCGCGTGAACTAGTGGCGAGAATCCAGAATATTTTTAAACGTGGTAAAGCAGGGGCTTCCGATGCTGTATACCAGCTCGGCGAGCTGCGCATAGATCTGGATAAGAAACAACTCATGCAGAATGACGAGGAGTTGACTATTACCGCTACCGAATTTGGATTGCTTAGCCTGCTGGTTAAGAACCAGGATCGCGTATTGTCACGTGATGAAATCATGCGGACACTGCGAGGTCTCGATGCCGATATTTACAGTCGGGCGATAGACGTTCTGGTGAGTCGGCTCAGGCAGAAACTGCAACGCCCTGAACTGATCCGAACAGTGCGTGGTCAGGGTTACCAACTCGTGAATCGATAATGTGGCCCTATTTACAAACCCGCTGGCAAAGCCTTATTTTCCGGCTTTTGTTTTACTTCCTGATTTCGATGCTGGCGCTCGCTGTCATTCTGGCCGGCAGTTTCGCACAACGCCTCAAGCCACATGTGCAAAATGAAATTCTCCCTAACGTGGAACGCTACATCGAGTACCTGATTGACGATATTGGAGACCCGCCGGACCTGTCGATCGCTCAGCAACTGGCTGACCAGTTGCCATTCGAGGTCCGCATCGAGGGCCGGGGTGTCGACTGGACTTCGAGTCCTAAACTAAAGGCGATCGCGGGCTACGAGTTTGAACCGGCACCGCATCCTTACGACAATGTCTATCTCAGCCATCATCGACGCGACCAGTACCTTTTGATTCAAAAACAGGGTTACCAATACCTGTTTGCGGTCGATAACAGTTTTCGCCGGGGCTCTGAACGTCGCCACTGGGTATTATTTCTGTTACTCGGATCGATCCTTTTGTTCCTGTACCTGTTAATACGGCGCATGTTCAGGCCGATCGAAGCGATGTCGGAACAGGTACGAAAAATTGGAGAAGGTGATCTCACGCAAGATATCGAGACCGACGGCAAGGGCGAGCTCGGGATGCTGGCAGCGGGGATTAACCGCATGTCAGGACAGATCAAGGCAATGCTGGAGAGTAAATCGGCTTTGTTGCTGGCTATCAGTCATGAATTGCGCTCACCGATTACGCGCATGCGTGTCAACCTGGAGTTGCTTGAAGAGGGTGAAATTCAGCAAAAATTGATCGACGATATCCGTGAAATGGAAACGCTGATTGCGTCAATACTCGAATCGGAGAAGTTGAATACCAGTCACGCGCCACTGATGCTGAGCCGTTGCGAGATGCTTAGCCTGGTTGAGGAAGTCATCAAGGCGCATCCCTGCCGAAACCGCATTAGATCCAGGCTGTCCCCGGTCGAGCTCGAGGTAGATCAGCTGCGCGTGAAGCTGTTGATCAAAAACCTGTTCGATAACGCCTGTCACTACTCCATCGAGGATCAGGGAGAGGTTGAAATAAGCCTGTCACATGACCAGGAGAGCGTTAATATCGAGGTGCAGGATCGAGGCGTTGGCATAAAGACGGAGGATATTCCGAGGGTGACCGAGCCGTTTTACCGGCCTGATAGCTCGCGGCAAAGGGATACCGGTGGCTATGGCCTCGGATTATATCTTTGCAAGCTTATCGTTGAGGCCCATGGCGGACAGATCGTGATCGAAAGCGAACCCGGGAATGGCACAAAAGTAATAGTCAAACTACCCCTTGATAATAGTTGACCATTTTAGTCAGGATTGTATACTAATCCTGTTTTACGCCAACTTCTTTCACGATGCGACTATCCACTAAAAGCCGGTATGCGGTGACTTCACTGCTCGATCTTGTCATGCACTCTGACCAGGGTCCGGTCTCGCTTGCCGATATTTCAATCAGGCAGGGAATCTCGCTTTCCTACCTGGAGCAATTATTTGCCAAGATGCGCCGCAATAAGCTGGTCGTCAGTACCCGTGGACCCGGGGGCGGTTACAGCCTGGGTGGTTCACCTGAGCAGGTTTGTATTGCCGACGTTATCAATGCGGTTGACGAGGAAATGCAGGTTGCGGACAAGGATATTACTAATAGCTCGCCGACTTACGAACCCTGTTTGACCGAACAGCTATGGGAAGAGCTGAGCGCAGAAATCGAAAATTACCTGACCACGATCTCGCTTGCCGACATGATGCAAAATGATGAGGTGCAGGCGCTGTCTCGTGCGCACGATTTGCGGCAGCCGCGGCAAAAATCGATTTAAATCCATGCCTATTTATCTCGACCATAATGCAACGTCACCGATGCATCCGGAAGTGGCCGATGCGATGATGCCATTCTTGCAGAACCCTACCGGAAACCCTTCGAGTCTGCATAGTTATGGTCGCATGGCGCGTTCAGCGATCGAATCAGCTCGTGCAGAAGTTGCAAACTTGCTGGGTTGCTCAAGTGAGGCCATTATTTTTACGTCTGGTGGAACCGAAGCAAATAATATGTTGCTGAAAGGATATGTCGACCGTAGCAGCGAACGAGCCATCGTCAGTAGCGAAATCGAGCACCCCAGCATTCTCGAACCCCTGAGACAACTGCAGGCTGACGGTCAAAACGTTATCCGCTTAAAGTCTGATCATGAAGGCCAGATTGACCTGGATGCAGCCCGGGAAGTATTTTCTAAAATTGATCCCCAGTTACTGTCGGTTATTTATGCCAATAATGAAACTGGTGTAATTCAGCCGGTTGAGGCGCTTGCCGCGATGGTCGATCGAGATTCCTGCCTGGTGCATAGCGACGCCACCCAGGCTGTCGGTAAGATTCCTGTCGACATGTCACAACCTGGTATCGATGCAATCAGCTTTTCGGCACACAAATTACGCGGGCCTCAAGGTGTCGGTGCGCTGGTGGTAAACCGAAAACCAAAGAATGTTTTGATCAGTGGCGGCTACCAGGAAAACAGGCGCCGCGGTGGTACCGAAAATGTCGCAGGAATCGTCGGGCTTGGCAAAGCAGTCCAGATAGCAGGTCTTGAAATAGAGCATAAGAAACACCATCTTGAGCAGTTGAGGGATGTGTTTGAATCCAGGCTCGCAACTATCCCGGGCAGCGTAGTATTCGGACAACGGGCGCCACGCTTACCGAATACAACTTATTTTGCGCTACCCTACTATCATGGCGAGACCCTGTTGATGGAACTGGATCGCGCGGGGTTTGCATTGTCCAGTGGATCTGCCTGCCACAGTGCAGTCACCGCGCCGAGCCATGTTCTGAGTGCCATGGGGGTTGAAGATAGCCTCGCATTGAATGCGATCAGGGTCAGTTTTGGCATGGAAAACAACCTGCAGGATGTCGAGGCGTTTGTAGCGAAACTTCTGGAATTGGTAAACAAGCTGCCAGCCGTTATGCGCCAGGCAGCTGGATAGAGAGAATTTAATGGCGATTCATCTAAGCGATATAGCCGCATCAAGAGTGCAGCATTTTCTGGACAACCGGGGCAAGGGCATAGGCCTGCGACTCGGTGTGAAAACAACAGGATGCTCCGGGCTTGCTTATGTGATTGAGTTTGTCGATGAACTTCAGGAAGACGACGAGGTATTCGAAACCAAGGGGGTCAAGGTCGTTGTCGATAAAAAGAGTCTTGTTTTTCTTGATGGCACCGAGGTCGATTTTGCCAAGGTTGGTCTCAATGAAGGATTCCAGTTCAAGAATCCTAAAGCCAAAGATGCCTGTGGTTGTGGTGAGAGTTTTACCGTTTAATTCGAACCGCCGGTTCTATGCAGTCCCCTGATTTTAGCCAGAGCTACTTTGAACTATTCGGCCTGGACCCGGTATTCGAACTCGATAGCCGGCGTTTACATGCGGAGCAGCAGCGCTTGCAGGCTACCTATCATCCTGATCGTTACATCAGCGCCGGTGAACGGGATAAACGATTGTCAACGCAGGTAGCATCATGGGTAAACCAGGCCTATGAAACGCTGCAGGACCCGGTCAAACGTTCACGATATTTGCTTGAAATCAACGGTGCTGCTATCCCTGACGATTCGAGCACAACTTCGGATACCGAGTTTTTGATGGAGCAGATCGAATTGCGAGAAGAAGTTGAGTCCTGTCGACATAGCGATGATCCCTTGCAACAGTGTGAGCAAATCGAGACCAGGCTCGAGCAAAAAGCGGACCAGCTTGCAGCCGAGTTTGTCTCTCATTTCGAATCTCGGGACCTCGATACTGCGATGTTGAGCAGTCGCAAGATGCAATTCATCCAGCGTATCCAGCAGCAGCTGTCCGAACTCCAGTTCGAGTTGGAGGATAACTGATGGCCTTGTTACAGATATCCGAGCCAGGTGAATCCAGCGCTCCTCACCAGCATCGAAACTCGATTGGGATCGATCTCGGTACTACGAATTCATTAGTGGCAACTGTACGTAGTGGGGAAGCAGTCTGTCTAGCCGACGAAGAGGGGCGTAGCCTGTTGCCATCGGTGGTTCATTTCGGCGGCACCGGGACACTGACGGGTTATCAGGCACTTGCACTGCAGACCAGTGACCCATTAAATACCGTTTCCTCGATAAAAAGGATGATGGGTAGAGGCCGCGAAGATGTCAGTCAGCTGGGCAACGTGGTGCCTTATGAATTCGTGGCCACTGCAGGAAGTAACGTTCTCAGAATCCGCACCCGC
>CAXMSP010000005.1:0-20657 GCA_964196225.1 uncultured Gammaproteobacteria bacterium
GGCCACCCTGACGTTGCCAGGAATCGCCGGCATCGTGTTGACAGTGGGTATGGCAGTCGATGCCAACGTTTTGATTTTCGAACGAATTCGTGAAGAGATCCGGTTGGGCAATACCCCCCAGGCGGCCATTTATGTCGGTTACGAAAAGGCCTTCGGGACCATTGCAGACGCCAATATCACAACTTTCATTGCGGCAATCGTATTATTTGGTTTCGGCACCGGCCCGATCCAGGGGTTTGCGGTCACGCTTATGATCGGCATCGTATCGTCGATGTTCACCGCAATTTTTGGTACGCGAGCGCTGATCAACCTGATTTACGGTCGTAAACAGGTTACCCGGTTGGCAATTTGATTATGGCCAGGACACTGTTCAATAATTTCGATTTCATGGCGCTGCGTAAACGGGCGGTCGTGACTTCGGCGGCGCTGTTGCTGATTTCGATCATCAGCCTGGTTACGTTTAAATTAAACGTTGGCATCGATTTTACCGGTGGCAGCATTATAGAAGTCGGTTATCAACAGGCGGTAGAACTGGAGCCGATTCGAAAGGCGCTCGAAGCGGATGGTTTTGGCGATGCGATCGTGCAGCATTTTGGCAGTGCGCAAGAAGTCCTGATTCGGCTGGTACCTGAAGCGGGCAAGGATAAAGCCGAAATAAGTTCCCAGATCATCGGCCTGTTGCAGGCAGCCAGTGATACCTCAATCGATGTACGCCGGGTCGATTTTGTCGGCCCGCAGGTTGGCGAGGAGCTCACTGAAGACGGCGGGCTGGCGGTACTTTACGCGTTGATCGCGATCCTGATATACGTTGCAATTCGCTTCGAGTATCGTTTTTCACTCGGTGCGGTAGCGGCCCTGATACACGACGTGATAATCACCCTCGGTATCTTCTCGGTATTGCAACTCGATTTCGACCTGAGCGTACTTGCAGCGATTCTCGCGGTTATCGGCTACTCGCTTAACGATACCATCGTCGTGTTCGATCGGGTGCGTGAAAATTTTCGTAAAATTCGCAAGAAGACTTCAATCGAAATCGTCAACACGTCTATCAACCAAACCATTTCGCGTACCTTGATGACATCATTTACTACCTTGCTGGTGCTGTTATCGCTTTTCTTTCTTGGGGGCGAGGCGATACACGCATTTGCCCTGGCACTGATAATCGGTGTGGTGGTCGGGACCTATTCCTCGATTTATGTTGCCACCACTTCGGCACTGGCCCTCGGTATCAGCCGCAGCGACCTGTTATTGCCGGATAAAGAAGGCGAGGATATGGCCAGGCCATAGCGCGGGAGGAAGAATATGCATATCGATCCAGAACTCATTAACGAACTCAACCTGCTTCGGCGCTTCAGCATGGGCGGCCCGGTGGCGATGAATGTGCACGATAATCCGGATCCCGCGGTTATTGCGGCGGCCGAACGCATGTTCGAAAAGGGCCTGATTAGCACTGCCGAGGGTGGACAGCTCACCGATACTGGGCGCGAGGCAATCGAACACATGGAACGCCTGTTCAACCTGCTGGATCCACCGCTCGAGCCGATCTAGATCCCCGTTTGTCCTGTCCTCGTAATTGTGTCTTCGAAACGACACACGGACGGGGAATGTTCCGCTAAATTTAAACGAACAACCTTTATTCCTGTGAGCCAGCCTTCAGCGTCTGCCAACTTAGAAAACGGAAACGGCTAGCTCAAATCCAAAATCTTTATCAACTTGATGCTGAATCGTCATCCAGCTGCTTTGCCTTTTCGTAATCCAACGCGACGGAAAGAAGGTTTGGGTTTCAGGTAGCCATTTGTGCTGTTTGCCAGCTCTATAACCGGCGCTAGCGCGAACCTGGACTCGCCTTATTTGGACCTCTTAGCCGCGAATTTCCTGATTTTTGCAACCTGCTTTTTCTCCCAGCGCTGGCCGGCCGCTATCATCATCCTGGCCTTCTTTTCTCCTAGTTTTAACAGCGCCTGTTCTCGTTTTAATGCGCTCTTGAGATTCTCGTTTAACAGGTCGATTTCAGTCTTTGTAGTTATTTACATCAGGGCAGGGTACTACCGGGGGATAGCGCCCTCGCGGGAATGAGTTCAAATACCTAGTTGGCATGGTAACTGCATAGTTCTTCACCAGAACTTATCGATGGAGAAGTAATATGAACCAGGCCCTTTGGGTTGCAAAAACCGGGCTCGATGCGCAGGCAACGCGGCTTACGGTGATTGCCAATAATCTCGCCAATGTCAGCACAACCGGCTTCAAGCAATCGCGCGCGGCGTTCGAAGATCTTTTGTACCAGAACCTGCGCCAGGTAGGCGCGCAAACCTCTGAAGACACGCGTTTACCCTCAGGTTTGATGCTCGGTACCGGTACCCGCGTGGTTGCAACCGAAAAGATTCATACCCAGGGAAATATAGAGAATACCGGCAAATCGCTTGACGTCGCCATCGACGGCAAGGGTTTTTTCCCGGTTCTATTGCCCGATGGAACCCAGGCCTATACCCGCGATGGTAGCTTCATGATTTCCGACCAGGGGCAAGTAGTTACCGCTAGCGGCTATGAATTGCAGCCTGGAATCAGCCTGCCGGACGATACCCAGACGGTTACCATAGGCACCGACGGAATCGTCAGCGTGCAACTCCCGGGCCAGGCTTCACCGAGCAGCATAGGCACTATTCTGATCACCAACTTCATCAATCCGACCGGCCTGCAGCCGATCGGAGAAAATCTGTTCATTGAATCGGCTGCCAGCGGCGCCGCGCAAGAGGGGACTCCCGGGGAAAGCGGGCTCGGTCGATTGCGCCAGGGCTCGCTCGAATCCTCGAACGTGAACATTGTAGAAGAGATGGTCAGCATGATTGAAACCCAACGCGCCTACGAAATGAATTCAAAGTTGATTGCTACTGCCGACGGCATGATGCAATACCTCAACAACAACACCTAGGTGACGCAATGAAGCGTATATCCAGATTAATATCCACAATGATGCTGATCGGCCTCGCGGGTGGTTGCTCACAGACCCGAATCGTGGTGCAGCCTGATCCGCAGTATGCACCGGTAGACTTGAACGCGATGCAGTTTAAGCCCGAGCCGAATGGGTCAATTTTTCAGACAGGGCGTTCGGTCCGATTGTTCGAAGACAATAAAGCGTTTCGCATCGGTGATGTACTCAGCGTGACGCTGATGGAATCTACCAATGCTTCCAAATCGGCAGAAACCAGTACCGACAAGGACGATGAAGTCGATATCGGCGCCTCGGCTATCTTTGGCAGTACCGGGCCGTCTATTAATGGCAACCTGGCGCTGAGTAACTCGATCAATAGTGAGCGTGAATTTTCCGGCAGCGGAGACAGTGCGCAGAGTAACAGCTTGAGGGGTGAGATCGCGGTCACCGTGGTTAATGTCTTACCCAGTGACAACTTGCTGGTGCGCGGCGAAAAAATAATTGGCCTCAACCAGGGCTCAGAATTCATCCGCATCTCGGGTATCGTTCGCCCGCAGGACGTCAGCACCGACAACATCGTGGTGTCGAGCAAAATAGCGAATTCCCGGATCTTCTATGGCGGGGGTGGTGTCATTGCCGAGTCCAATACCAAGGGCTGGCTGTCTCGCTTTTTCGATAGCCCTGTATTCCCGCTCTAGGAGTTTGATATGAAACTTGCAAGATTTTTTATCTTATTGATATTAATAGGCTTTTTACAGAATGCCTGGGCTGAGCGCATCAAGGACGTTACCTCGATCAAGGGCGTGCGCAGCAACCAGCTGGTTGGTTATGGCCTGGTTGTAGGTCTCGACGGGTCGGGAGACCAGACTTCGCAGGCCCCGTTCACGGTACAGAGTTTGAAAAACTTTTTGTCCCAGTACGGGATTACTTTGCCGCCCGATGTCAGTCCGAAGGTCAAGAATATCGCTGCGGTCTCGGTGCATGCGGATTTGCCGGCATTTGCGAAAATTGGTCAGACCATCGATATCACGGTGTCATCTCTGGGTAATGCCAAGAGCCTGCGCGGCGGTAGCTTGCTGATGACGCCACTTAAAACAGTGCGTGCCGATGAACAACTCGGTGATCTGCCGGTGTTAATGGTTACCGCCGAGGCGAAACGTGAGCAAATCGTTGATGCTGCCGAGGCTGGCGTCAATGCATATATCGTCAAGCCTTTCACAGCGGCGACGCTGAAAGACAAGATCGACAAGATTTTTCGACAGGCAGAAACTTCGTAAATCATTACATTTTTTTGAGATTAACTTTTTTGGAGAATGGTCGATAAGGATATAGAACGAGAAGGTACGGGTTCGCGGTAGCAGAACAGCTTGCGCGGTGAAGGCGTACCAGGAGAATGGTTTGTAAAATGTCCGACCCGCTAATTAAATCGGTGAACCAGACACCACGGGTTCGGGATGCCCTCAACAAACCTGACCCTCAAAAAAAGCAGAAACCCTCGCAGCAAAAGAAAAACCAGCAGCAGAAAGATTCAAAACGAATCATCGATACCTACGCCTGAGTTCAGAAAATTAACTGTCCAGGCAGAACAGGTTCTGGCACTGCCGGCTGGGACAACCCCGCCCTGGTTTTAATGCGTCGTAGGAACTGCGTAAATTTCGTAGTACTGCCTGGACAATTTTCTGGCATCGGCGATCTGTTTGGCAGACATGTACAGTTCAATTCTCTTGAGCTTTAATAATGCCCTGCGTGAGTGTTGCGAAGCGGATACCTTGCACCAGGCGTAAGCCTTGATGTAATTCTGCGCAACGCCGGTACCCCGTGCATACATGCTGCCCAATCGGTGTTGTGCTCGACGGTAACCTTGTTTCGCCGACTGCGAGTACCATTGAAACGCGGATCTATAGTCGCGCGCACTATCATCCTTTTCGAACATTTCGGCGAGTTCAAACTGGGTGATACAGGTACGGTCTTCAGCATACATGACCATGATGATATTCCTCCTTGGTCTATTTATTTTTTAGCAGGAAATCGCACCCAAAAAGTTAATGCATATCGGTGTGTAAATCTGTGATTGACTTAACAAACCACCTTGCCCATGTCCTGAAAGTTTTATCAGCCCGCGATTTACTTTAACGCCTGCCTTAATACAGCTATGTGCTCCGGACCAAGACCGCAGCATCCTCCGACCATGCGCACGCCACCGTCAACCCAGCGCTCGGCTACCTCCGCAAGCTCATCGGGCTTGATTACATCGACAAACTGCCAGTTAGGCATGGTGAAGTATCCGGATTCCGGGTACACACCGACGGGACCATTCCAGTATCGCTTCAGCATAGTGAGCGCCGCGTCTACGTCGGGCACCGGCGTGTGCATGATATTCATCATCATGGCCGGATATCCGGACAACGCTTTAACAAGGCTTTCGAAATCGAGTGCTGCGTCGTCGAACACGGCTAAAGTCGAGCACCCCTGGTGTCGCCTCGCACTCAGGCCTATCCAGACAGGTATATCGAATTCCAGGATCGCATCGATAGCGGCGACCGAGAAATCGATTTGTTCACACATTTCCAGCGCAATCAGGTCGACGCCCGCTTCTACCAGGATTTTCGCTTGCTCCCGCGTCGAGCTGCCCACGGCTTCGGGTTGGTGCCACCTGGGATCGTCTGTGGGCGCCCATTCACAAATTGATCCGGCTATGGCAACTGGAACTTGAGCTGCGTTGTCACGCGCCTGTTGCGCCAGTTTGACTGCTTTGAGATTAATGTCCCTGACGTATTCGCCCAGCCCACCAGGTTCCAGCATGTGACGTGCGGCGGCGAAGGTATTCGTAATAATGACCTCGGCTCCCGCCGTAATAAAAGCTTCATGGACCTGCAATATGGCTTCCGGGTGAGACATGACAGAACGCCCGCTCCAAACCTTGCCATCCATCGGCACACCTGACCTTTCGAGTTCAGTTCCCATACCACCGTCTATGATCAATGGTGCACCGTCCCCATTGATTCGATTTTCGAGCCAGGAGATATCAGCGCTCATTGGGTGCTCTTTTCATGCTTGGGTAAGATAACAGTATTGCCAGATGACTTTTATATCAAATTGCCTGGGCGAGCTTTTGACTCGCGGAAAAGGGTGCTTCCCGACGATTATCAGATACGCTGCCGATTAGAATTCATCATTCAAGTTCGGGATTTCGGCGCTCGCTTCAGAATGCATCTGGATATCATCCATGAATTCCTTGTGTTTACCGGATAAGCGGTAGGCGAAGGTCAGGATTTCCGCAATCACGACATAGAGCGCTTCGGGTACATGATTGCCGAGATCGATCTGGTCCAGCACCAGGGCCAGCTCATTATCTTTTTGAATCGGGATATTGGCTTCGTGCGCCAGCCTTAATATCTGATTTGCAATTTCATCGTGACCTTTGGCAGTAACCAATGGGGGCTGTTTTCCATCGTATTCGAGCGCTATCGCAAACCTGGGGAGCTTGTTCATGCTGTCAGGCCTCGATATCGATGAGTGACTCTGAATAGCCTGTCCTCGATGGGGGCGGGGTTTTGGCAGGGGCCCCGGGAAAGCTATGGAATTCACAGTTTGTGAAGCCGGCAGTGAGTAATTGTTGTTTCAATTCCGGTAGTGCCTGATCGATTCGATTTCGAGTCTGGTCCTGGTCCGAGTAAAAGCTTGCGGCTAAGGCCCGACCCTCGAGAAACAGGTGACAGGAAATCGGTCCCAGGCCTTCAAATTCGAAACTCAATCGAATGTCCCAGCCATTATCGTTATCTTGCGATGATTCGTTGCGCTGCGAGAGATCTATCTGAATCGGTTTGACTTCCTGCCTTTCCAGGAATGGCAGCACGAGGCTTAGCGACAGGGGTTGCTGGGTTTCCTGTTGCAGGCCAACCGATGCGCGTTGTAACAGGTTTTGCGACAGTGATTGCTCGACCAGTTTTATGCCGTCTCGAACGGTTTGCTGCAGAATGTCCTGTGGGAGGGTCTTTGCCTTGGGTGCGTCTTCGCCTGCAGCTGCTTTGAGCTTGAGTTGAATCGTTTCAGTCAACTCGCGACTGAATGATGCCTCGCTAATCAGTTTATTTAATGATCTGACGGGGTCTATCGTTGCTGTCAAATCCGCTTTTGCTTTTGGTCTGCGAATCAAGTTTGCAAACTCAAACCACTGCTTTATCTGCGTGACGTTCATTTCAGCAAGACGGGGCACCCATTGAAGCAGCATTTGTAATGTGGTCGGGGTCGTACTGGCAGCAAACGGTTTACCTGCCTGGGAAGTAGTGCCCGGGGATTGGGGCGTTTGCGAACTGGTAACTGGTTGACGATCGGCGACTATCGCCCGGGACTCGATGGTCGACCTGTCGCTTTCTGCAACAACGGCAGTGGGTTTGATCTTTTCACCACTGGTGGTGATAGTGCTGGCATTAACCTGATCAGTAATCGCAGCGCTCTGGATGTTGGATTGGGTAGCAGGGCGCGTCGTGGTGACCTGTGATGTCGGTTCCGAGACAACAGGTTTGACGACGGTAACGGGATCAACGGCATTGTTACCGGTTTTATTTATTTGTCGCAGCAGCGCATTTATCTGGCGATTATTTGTTGCCGGTGCGGTGTTGATTTCTGCCTGGGTCTTCTCTGACCCCGTTATTGCGGTCGGCAATATTTTCGCTGTTTTGGTGACGATCGAACTGGCCTGAATTTCAGTTTTTGAAACTGCCCGGGATGTGCCTGAAATGGGTAAGGACTGTTTTATCGCCACGGGCGATACTGGTCGTGATTCTGCAAGCGCGCTCTCACCTCTGGCAGGATTCTGGGCGAGGTTGGTTACCGGCGCGGTCTTCGTTGCTGGAGTGATTACCGCCTTGTTAATCAGGTTTAATAGTTTGACCAGGCTCGCAGGACCGGGATCGGATTGGCGCGGTACCAACTGCTTGAGCAATGCCTTGTAAATCATCTTTCGATCGACAGGGCTGATTTCTATGGTTCTTTTGGTATTGTTTTGCTTCAGGCTGATCAATTGGTCCCGGACGATGCCAGGTTGGCGCGGCAGGGTCAGGATTTGCTCGGCAAGCCTGATTTCGATGCGCTGGGCCGCAATCCTGGTAACCACGGCAAGTACCGGCTGGTCAGCCGGGAGCGCGCGACTCAAACGAAGGTTTTGATCGCTATTCAGTGTCATTGGCCCCGATTGTTTCGGACTGGTCTTAAGCACCGGATTTTGCTCGCTGCCACCCAGGCGCAGATTGAGTTGATCACCAACCTTGTAGTTCAGTGAATTGGAGGTGAGTATGTCACCGAGACGACTGCTCAACAGCAGCTTGTCCTGCAATACCTTGATTACTTCGGCCTCAATCGTTCCAGCCGCTTTAAGCTGTGCCAACAAATCGCTGTTTTGGAAAACGGGAGGTCGGCTTGTTAGTGAGTCGTTGAGACTTTTAATGTCCATGCTGGCAATTATTTTCCACCCCGGGTAGGAAGCTGCCGTTTGATTGGTTGTTATCGGACCCAAAATGCCGGATTCGGCACCGGAACTCTGGGGGAAGCGTTATAAATACTTCATCTGGATCATTATTCGGCCGTTCTGGCGAGTTCTTGAGGCGGTTTAACAGCGGAAATTTTCATTTTGCCATCAAAATTCGACAAAAATTACCATTTTCTGGTATTCAATATAATCAAAACTCTTAAGTACTTGATTTTTAAATAGTTTGTAGATTGGCACGCATTTAGCGTGTAATTACAGATATGAAGCAGTTAAGACATGTGGGAGCAATCCATGGCGCAAACAATTCAACTAGTTAATAGTGCTAAAACGGTGTCGCAGCCTCCGGGGCAAGTGGTCGCGTTGGACCCTCGTCCGGTTGGCAAGGGATCGACTAACAAAAAATATATCCGGGTACTGCAGATATCGGATTTGTTGTCGCGCCATCTCGAAATCCCTCAGATTATCGAAGCATTCACGGCTGAAATTGCGAGCGAGATTGATTTTTGCGGATATGATTTCAGTTGCGCCGATACTGCGACCAATATCGAGCATGGCCTGAGAGCAGGTTTTGCCGCATGTTACCGGCTCACTATGCAAAACCAGCTGTTGGGCGAAATTACCCTCTATAAGCGCACCAAATTTAATAGCCACGAGCTTTGTGAGCTTGAAGATCTGTTGTGTTCATTGATTTATCCGATTAAAAACGCCTTGATGTACCAGGTAGCCCTTAAGTCGTCTTACCAGGATCCGTTGACCGGCTTGAACAATCGTACTTCGATGGAGAAGAATCTTCCCCGCGAAATAGAACTGGCAAAACGTCATCGGCAGTCGATGGCAATTCTGGTCATGGATCTCGACGGCTTCAAGCTGATCAACGATAACTGTGGCCATGACGTTGGTGACCAGGTGCTGCGTGAAGTGTCCAAAGTGATCAGCCACGCGGTGCGTAACACGGATCTCGTCTATCGCTATGGCGGTGATGAATTTGTCGGTGGCCTGGCACAGACTGATATCCACGGCGCGGTCGATGTTTGCGAACGTATTCGCTCTAGCATCGATGAGCTCAACCTGGATGGATGTGGTGCTTCCGGCCGGGTTCAGATTAGCATCGGCATTACCCTGGTGCGTCACAGTGACAATTTCTGGAGCGCTTTCAAGCGTGCCGATAAAGCACTGTACCAGGCAAAAGTTAACGGTAAAAACCAGATCATCATCTGTTAAAAATCTGGCAATCCTGATCAGGTTTCGAATAAAGCGCAGAATAGGAACTATATTCAGGTTGCGGCGCGCTTACCGAACCCGAGTTTCACTTCAAATTTTACCCGGAAAGTCGCCAGATAGAGAGGCGGGACTATTCTATGGCTATGATACTGGCAGTGGACGATTCTTCCACGATGAGGCAAATGCTATCCTTTACACTGCAAAATGCGGGTCACCAGGTGACTCAGGCGGAGGATGGGATGATTGCCCTGGATATCGCACGTGAGCATAAATTTGACCTGGTCATCACCGATGTTCGTATGCCGAACATGGATGGCATCACCCTGGTATCAGAATTGCGCAAGTTACCCGGGTTTGAAGCGACGCCACTACTGGTGCTGACCACGGAATCAGCCGCCAGTAAGAAGCAGGCAGGCAAGGCGGCAGGTGCGACCGGCTGGATAGTCAAGCCCTTTAATAAGGCGCAATTGTTAAAGGTCGTAACAACCACGCTCAGTTGAACCTCGGTTCAGCCCAATCGATTTGAAACACGTTTTGAACTGCAGGCTGACAGATCTTAGAAAATATTTTTTAGCGCCCGAATATGGTCTATAAAATAGAATTATTGACGAACCGGGTGCAGGCTTGATGGTGTCGTCTGTCGGGGTGGCAATCGTGTTTTCGATTACGCAGATCAAACGATCTCAATTCTCACTGGACCTTGGCTGCATTGAAATGGTTTAATCACCCCGGGCTTGAATTAGGAAAGAGGTAACACCAATGGGTATAAATATGACGGTTTCCGGCGACGATGGCAAAGTGACCATCGCAGTAACCGGCAAGTTCGATTTCCAGCTTTACGACGAGTTTCGTGCCTCCTATGCCGATACCGCAGGTAATGGTACCGAGTATGTGATAGATTTGACTGATACCGATTACCTGGATAGTTCAGCACTGGGTATGTTGTTATTGCTGCGCGAACATGCGGGTGGAGAATCGTCAAGCATCGAAATAACCCAAGCCTCCCCTGAAGTACGCAAAATTCTTGATGTTGCGAATTTCGGAAAACTATTCAAACTTTAACAGGACTCGTAAATGATCGATTACGCTGAAAAACGGGACTTTCTGCGCATGCCTATCGATTGCGAGTTAAGTTTTTCGCAGGCCGGCAGTTCAAAGCAGTACCAGGGCAGCGTCATCAACCTCAGTAGCAAGGGAATCCTGTTTACCTCGACCGAAAAGTTTGATCAAGGTACTGCACTAGATATCACATTAACGCCCAGCAACTCCGCCACGCCACCCATGGAGGCAGAGGCAGTTGTCACCCGCGTTGATAATAACGACGTATTGTTTGAGATCGCCTGCACAATCAAGGAAATAAAAAGCTAATCCGCGTTGTAGTGTGACTCGACGTAGTCTTTTACCAGGTCAATAAACTCCCCGGCAATATTATCCCCTTTCAGGGTAACGGTTTTTCGACCATCTTCGTAAACCGGCGCCACTGGTTGTTCACCGGTGCCAGGCAGGCTGATACCGATATTGGCGTGCTTGCTTTCACCCGGGCCATTGACGACGCATCCCATGACGGCAACCTGCATTGACTCCACCCCCGGAAACTTGTGTTTCCAGGTCGGCATCGACTGGTCGAGTTCCTGCTGAATTTTTTTGGCCAGCACCTGAAAGTACTCACTGGTGGTACGACCACAACCGGGGCAGGCTGTTACACTCGGAGTAAATGAACGCAAATCCAGTGACTGTAATACCTGTTGAGCCACTTTGACTTCGCGTTCACGGGTTGCGCCGGGTTCGGGCGTCAGCGAGACGCGAATCGTATCGCCAATTCCCTGGTGAAGCAGGATCGCCAGCGCCGTGCTTGACGCTATGACACCCGGATCACCCATGCCGGCCTCGGTCAGACCCAGGTGCAGTGCATATCGACAGCGCTCCGCCAGGGTTTGATAAACGTCGATAAGATCCGGTACGCGGCTCATTTTGCAACTGATGACGACGTGATCGGCCGGGAGGCCAATCTCCTCGGCAAAAGCTGCGCTACTAAGCGCGGACTCAATGACTGCCTGGCGGTTGATCATCGCCAGCGACAGCGGGTCGGCCAGGTTGGCATTGCGGGTTAGCATATTCGCCAGCAGCTTTTGGTCGAGGCTGCCCCAGTTAACCCCGATACGAACCGGCTTGTCGTAGCGACACGCGATTTCAATCATGTCACTAAATTGCTTATCGCGTTTTTTGCCATGTCCGACATTGCCCGGATTGATACGGTACTTGGCAAGCGCGCGTGCGCAGGCGTCATGCTGGCTGAGCAGTTTGTGGCCATTGAAGTGAAAGTCACCAATGACGGGTACCCGACAATCCTGGGAATCAAGCTGATCAATAATATGCGGTACGGCACGTGCCGCTTCATCGTTATTAACGGTAATTCGCACCAGCTCTGATCCGGTTTCATGTAACAGTCTGACCTGCGCTACCGTCGCGGTGATATCAGCGGTATCGGTATTCGTCATCGATTGCACCACGATCGGTGCATCGCCGCCAATGGTGACGCCGGAAACGTTGACGCTGTGTCGGGTGCTGCCTGGACTCATGGAAGGTTGTCTGCGATTTGAAGGTCGTTAATAGTAAAGAACATTGCTCGACAGTGAAAGAATTATGCCCACCTGTTGTGAATCCGGTAACGGGGATCAATTCGAGGGCTTTTGTCACTTTTAGCTCTGTGCTGCATCAATGTTTCGTAATGGGAGCAAAACATTTAGAATTCCAGCCTGTTTTGACTGGAACTGCCGTGCTTAACCAGGTAACCGTAATTGCCTTTGACCTTGACGATACCCTCTGGCCCTGCATGCCGACGATTCATCGTGCCGAGGAGACGCTTTATCAATGGTTGGAGCAACACTATCCGCGCATCACCGAGCGACTTGATCCTGAGCAAATGGTCGAGTATCGCCGTGAATTCAGCGCCCGCTCGCAGCACTACGCGGTAGATATGACCGCGATGCGTTGCGATTTCCTGGAGCATCTGGGTGAAATCCATGATTACGACGGCGAACAGGTCTCTAAACAGGGATTTGATATTTTTTTCGAGGCGCGCCAACAGGTCGAGTTTTACGACGACGTATTACCTTGTCTGCATCGACTCAAGCAGAAATTCCGCCTTGGTTCCATCACCAATGGTAATGCCAGTGTTCCACATGTTGGACTGGGTGATTTGATCGAGCATGCGGTCAGTGCTTCGGATCTGATGGTCGCTAAACCGGATCGCTTGATCTACCAGCATTTAGCCGAGCGTTTCGAGGTGTCTCCGGAAGAAATTGTCTATGTTGGCGATCACCCGGTTTACGATGTGATAGGAGCCCTTGAAGCCGGTTATCACGCGGTCTGGGTTAACCGCGAAAACGTCGCGTGGCCGCATCATTCACCGGCCCCCGATTATGAAATAGCAGATTTGCACCAGCTTGAGGCATTGCTCAGTGATTAAGAATCTGGATCATTTTGGTTTCAACCTTCTGTGCCAGCAGTGGTTGCGCGATAGCAGTTGGATGAATACCGTCGGCCTGCATTAATGCGGGGTCGCTGGCCGCAATTCCATCGAGAAATTTAGCTAAATAATGGATCTCAAATTCAGCAGCGGTAGATTCGAATATTTGCTGAAAGCGGGTATTGTAGGCGGCCCCGAAATTTGGCGGCATGCGCACCCCGATCAGCAGCACCGTCATTGACTGGGACTCGGCAAGCTGTACCATCTGCCGCAGGTTTTCCGTGCTCTGCTCGAAACCCAGTCCACGCAGCCCGTCGTTGCCACCGAGCTCAATAATCAGGTGAGTGGGTTGATGTTCCGCCAGCAATCCGGGCAGGCGTTGCAAACCGCCATAAGTTGTTTCCCCACTAATGCTGGCATTAATAACGCTTGTTTGCGGAAAACTTGACCTTATATTGGAGCTGAACAACTGCGCCCAGCCCTTGTCTACCGGTATATTATGGGCGGCGCTCAAACTGTCGCCTAAAATCAGGATACGTGTTGCCGATTGATTCGCATAACCACCGCTGTGAAAGCCCAGCAACAAGAACAGGACCATGACCGAAGATAATCTCTGCATCGCTTTGAAACAGGTTGGCAAGACCGTTGATACTCCGAATGGAAAGCTCGACATCCTAGACAATATATCACTGGATGTTAAGTACCAGGAGGCCATTGTGATCAAGGGTGCCTCCGGTTCCGGAAAAACCACGCTACTGGGTTTGATGGCAGGTCTTGACCAGGCCAGCACTGGGGATGTGATCCTGTTCGGCGAGAACCTGACACACCAAAACGAAGAGCAGCGCTCCTCGATTCGTGCTGGTAAGGTTGGTTTCGTGTTCCAGTCCTTTCATTTGGTACAGGGAGCGACCGCGGCCCAGAATGTTATGCTGCCACTCGAATTGTCAGGCATTGGCGATGCCCAGCAGCGTGCTATTGCCAGCCTGCAACAGGTGGGACTGGAAACTAAAACCGATACCCTGGTCGAGCACCTTTCGGGTGGAGAACAGCAGCGGGTTGCTATCGCCCGGGCTTATGCAACCAGCCCAAAAGTCTTGTTTGCTGATGAACCCACGGGTAATCTCGATGCAGTCACCGGTCGCCAGATCACGGATTTAATGTTCCATCTGCGCGACCAGTCGGGAACTACGCTGGTGTTGGTAACGCATGAACAGGAATTGCTGGAGCGCGGGGATCGCCAGATTTTAATCGAGTCCGGGAAACTCTTAACAAACTGATTTGCCATGAAGGTTAAACGCGCGACCATCCATTCCTACTGGTTAATGTTTATTGCCACCGTGATCACGGTTGGCATCGTCACGTCCAGCCAGTTGATTACGGATCGTATCGGATTGTTACTCGACCGCCAGGCGAGTGAGTTACTGGCGGCCGATATGGTCATTGTTTCCAGTGACAAGTTTGCAGACGAGTATCGAGAAGAGGCCCGCAAGCAGGGCCTGCAGATCAGTCAAAGTGCCAGTCTTCGTACTGCTATTTTTATCGACGATAACCCGCGCCTGGTTGAATTAAAGGCGGTCGACGAGTCTTACCCGTTGCGCGGCAAACTGGAACGGGCCGGGGAAATCACTGGAGAGCGAACAGCCACCACGGAGATTCCCTCGCGTGGAGAAGTCTGGGTCGATACCAAGCTCACCCAGCTTGTCGGCACAAGTTTAAGCCTGGGCGAACAATCCCTGGAGGCCCGCTGGTTATTGACCTATGAGCCAGACCGGGGCGGTGCTATCTTCAACCTGGCGCCGCGGGTGCTGATGAATATTGCCGACCTGGCCGACACCGGTCTCGTGGTTCCGGGTAGCCGGGTTCGTTACCGCATGATGTTCGCCGGGGGGCAGGCGGAAATAGCGCGTTTTAAATCCTGGCTCGGCGCTAATTTAAAAACCGGGGAAGAAATCCAGGATCTCGAAAACGCCCGACCTGAAATGCGCCAGGCGCTGGAACGGACCCGCAAATTTTTTGCACTTGCGATCGTGTTAACGCTCGTGATCGCGATGGCCGCCATCGCAATCACCGCACGTTACACCGCCAACCAGGAGGCCCCCAAGGTGGCGATGCTGCGGGCCTTTGGAATTTCGCAGTTTAGCCTGCTCAGGTATTACCTGCGCCAACTGGGTGCGCTCTGGATTGCAGCAACCGTCATCGGTGTGCTGGTTGGCTGGTGTACGCAATTCCCCTTGCAGTGGGCACTGGATGGATGGTTTGGCAGAACCTTGCCACAGGTCTACGGTTTCAGGCCCTACCTGACGGCTTCCCTGGTGGGGCTGCTGGCCCTGTCGGGTTTTTCGTTGCCCTACCTGATCAACGCCACCGCAACCCCGCCGATGCAGGTATTACGCACCGCGGGCAATCGACGTTCCTGGATACGTGGACTGTTGATATCGGGTAGCGCGATCGTCGCCGTGTTTGTGGTTCTGATTATTCTGATGCAAAGCTCGATACTGGCGGTAGCCACGCTCGCACTGGTGCTGGCCTGCGCCCTGGTACTGCCGCTGATCCTGGGATGGATGGTGAAAATTCTACTGGTTTCGTCGCGGCGGCGCTTCTGGTTGCGGCAGTATTTACTGAGCCGGTTACAGGCTACCTCACGCGGCGCAATTTACGTCATGTCCGGGTTCAGCCTGGTGCTGATTTCGATACTCCTAATCGCCGTGGTCAAGGACGAACTGCTCGGCGAATGGGAGGCGCAGTTACCCGAGAATATCCCAAATTATTTCCTGATTAATATTCGTAGCCAGGACGTGGACGGAATCAGGTCGTTTTTGCAGGCCCATCAAATCGAGGCGTCGACGCCTTATGCACTGGTACGCGCCAGAATGTCTCAAATCAATTCGGTGGATGTCGACAAGATAGAATTTTCTCACCCGCGAGCATCCCACTCGGTAACGCATACCTATAACCTTACCTACGCCGATGAAATACCGGATCAGAACAAGATCGTCGAGGGTCATTGGCTCAACGAAAACCCGGGGCTGCCGCAAATGTCGGTGGAACAGGGCATGGCTGAAAAACTTGATCTGAAACTCGGTGACCAACTGACGATGACCGTCGGAAGCAAGGTTCTGCAGGCCGAGCTGACCAGTATCCGTTCGGTGGTCTGGGAAAATTTCAAACCTAATTTTTACCTGATTGCAAATTCTGGATTGCTCGAATCATTCCCTCAAACCTGGTTGTTGAGCGCCCTCATCGCAGACCACAACAAGGCCGACCTGAAGCAGCTTTTGAAGACCTACCCTTCGATCACCCTGCTCGACATCAGCGAGCTGATGGCGCGCGTGCGCGCGATTGTTGACAAGGCCACGGTGGCGTTACAATTTTTCTTCCTGTTTGCGCTGGCATCGGCGACCATCGTGTTGCTGGCGGCGATACAAACCGGTAAGCACGAACGTGAAATTGAATCCTCATTGCTGCGTGCTTTGAGCGCACATACCAGCCAGCTGTACCGGGTGCATGTGTTCGAATATACCCTGATGGGCGCCCTGATTGGCTTTTTCTCGGCCTGCTTCGCGAGCCTGGCCGGTTGGGCAATCAGTGTCTATTTCTTCAAGATAGAGTTTCAGTTGTCCCCCGCGGTCTGGATATACAGCCTGATTTCCGCCTGCCTGGTGCTGACACTGGCCGGTACACTGGTCAGCCGCAGGGTTTATAATATTTCGCCGATGAAAATATTGCGTTCCTGACCCGGTCAATCGTGAATTCCACCCCCGATAAACAATTTGTTGCCGCAGTTACCAGTCAAGTTGGCTGGGACCAGGAGCTTAGCCGCGCGATGGATTATGCGATCGGTGTCAAACATGAAAACAAAAGCCTGCCGCGGAGCATCGATGTTGCCATGCGGGTGCTGGAACTGGGTAGTGATCGTGATGCGGTAATTGCAACCCTGCTTAGTGATCCCGCGCTGCGTGATGTGCTTGATATCAAGCGTATCGAAACCGAATTTGGCAATAAAATTGCCCAGCTGACGCAGGGGGTAAACAAGCTGAATACCCTGAAGGAGGGGACGCAAGCGCGCATCAATACCCCTGAACAGGCCGAAAAGTTGCGTCGGCTGCTGATGGCCATTATCAGCGACGTGCGCGTGATGCTGATCAAGCTATGTTACCGGGTGGAACGATTACCACTGTTAAAACATGATGACTACGAGCAACGTCGATGGATTGCGCAGGAAACACTCGATATATTCGCACCCCTGGCCAATCGCCTGGGCATGGGTTTACTCAAATGGGAGCTTGAAGACCTGGCTTTTCGAGCACTGGAACCCCAGGCATACAAGCGCATTGCCAGGCTGCTGGAGGAGAAGCGCAGCGAGCGCGAAGCATTCATCGAAAAGTTTATCGCGCACCTGAAAGATCTGTTGGCACAGCAGGAACTCAACGCTAGCGTCCAGGGCCGCGTCAAGCATATCGTCAGTATCTGGCGCAAGATGCAGCGTAAGAACCTCGAGTTTCATGAACTGTTTGATGTTCGCGCGGTACGGATACTGGTCGATTCGGTAGCCGATTGCTACGCGGTACTGGGTGTCGTGCACACGACCTGGCAGCATATTCCCGCCGAGTTCGATGACTATATCGCCAACCCCAAGGAAAACGGATACCAGTCACTGCATACCGCAGTTGTCGCTGATGACGGCAAGATTGTCGAAGTCCAGATTCGTACCGTTGAAATGCATGAAAATTCCGAACTTGGCGTTGCCTCGCACTGGCGCTACAAGGAAGGTGCGAGACTTGACCAGCGCATGGAATCGAATATTGCGCAGATGCGTGATCTGCTGCAGGGTTCGGCAGAAGAGGTATCGGATGCTATTTCGGAAATATCGACTGAACTATCCAATGATCGAGTCTACGTGTTTACGCCAACCGGACAAATTGTCGATGTTCCACAGGGTGGAACCCCGCTTGATTTTGCCTATGGCGTTCACTCAGAGGTCGGCCATCGTTGCCGGGGAGCCAAGGTCAACGGGCGTATTGTCAACCTGACAACGGTTTTGAAAACGGGTGACGAGGTCGAAATTCTGACGACGAAGGAAAGTCGCCCCAGTCGCGACTGGATGAACAAGAATCTGGGATTCATCAAGTCAGCGGGAACGCGGTCCAAGGTTCGTAACTGGTTTAACCACCAGGATTTCGAACAAAACCTGCTGGACGGTAAAGCGATCTATGATCGAATTTTGAGTAAGTATTCGATTCATAACGCGAATTTGAAGGACCTGGTTGCGCATTTTAAGCGCAAGGATGCGGACCAGTTTTTTGCCGATATCGGTCGCGGATTGATAACTTCACCCCAGGTCCTGGGGTATCTGCAAAGCGAACCCGAGCAGGATCCTTTCAGGAAAATTAAAAAAGAAACCAAAACCCCGACCTCCAGGGATGAAGTCAGCATTCATGGTGTCGGTAACCTGATGACCCAGTTTGCGCAGTGCTGCAAACCTGTGCCAGGCGATTCGATTATTGGTTTCATAACCCTTAACAGCGGTATTTCGATACACAAGCGCAGTTGTTCGAACATTCTCGCATTACCAGAGGAGAAGCGTCCGCGCCTGATCGAAGTTGAATGGGGCCATCAAAACGGTGCGGTCTACCCGGTTGAAATTACCATGACCGCATACCAACGCACGGGCTTGATGCAGGATATCAGTACGATTCTGGCAAATTTGAAGATTAACCTGCTGAATATCAATTCCAACACCAACCAGGCGGAGCAGATGGTCTTTACCCGCCTTACCATGGAAATTCACAGCGTTGATGAACTGGTGCTTATTATTGACAAGCTTTCACAATTGCCTAATGTTCAAGACGTCAAGCGAATCGCCTGAAGGGCAGCGGGTAACAACAGTGGCAGCGGGCGAAAACAAAGCAGTAGTCAATCGGCGATTTTGTATTGCCCCGATGATGGATTGCTCGGATCGACACTCGCGTTTTTTTCTGCGCCTGTTTTCTGATCACGTCCTGCTGTATACCGAGATGATTACCGCGGCGGCTGTCTTGCATGGCGACCGTGACCATCTGCTCGGGTTCAATAAGGAAGAACATCCACTCGCCGTTCAACTCGGTGGTTCCGATCCGGAACAGCTTTTCCGCGCCGCCCAGATTTGTGCCGAATACGGTTACGATGAAATCAATTTGAATTGCGGATGCCCCAGTGACAGGGTCCAGTCTGGCAGTTTCGGCGCCTGTTTGATGAAGGATCCAGCGTTGGTGGCTGATTGTGTGACGGCGCTAAGGTCGGCAACATCGCTGCCGGTTACGGTGAAGCACCGGACCGGTATTGACCAGCAGGATGATTACGAAATTTTCGCGGGCTTTGCCGGGGCCCAGATCGATGCCGGGGCGCAGGCGCTCATCGTGCATGCCCGCAATGCATGGTTGCAGGGGCTCAGTCCGAAACAAAACCGGGAAATTCCACCGCTGAGGTATGACTGGGTATACCAACTTAAACGGGATTTCCCGGATCACGAGATTATCGTTAATGGTGGAATCAAAACGCTCGAAGCCTGCCGCGAACATTTACTTCATGTTGATGGCGTAATGCTGGGTCGTGAGCCCTACCAGAATCCCTACCTGTTGCATAACGTTAACCAGGTGATTTTCAATCAGCCAAAGGCGGAAGTTCCGAGTCGCATCGCAATGCTGCATCGAATATATCCCTACATCGAGCAGCAGCTTGGGCAGGGTATGCCGCTAACACACATGGTGCGCCATATAATCGGTTTATTTCACGGGGAGCCCAATGCGCGGCGCTGGCGACGTTATCTGAGCGAAAACGCCTATCGTCAAAAAGCGGATATCGAAATTCTTTACGAGGCTGAGCGGCTGGTAAGCTGAAGCGGTTCGATGCGAAAAAATCTGCGCTATTTGATCCTGTTGCTAATACTGCTGTTCGTGGCAGTTAACGAGATCTTGAACAAAACACGCTCCACAAGCTGGGAGAATCCACTTTGGGTCAGGATCTACGCGGTGAATGGGGATGGCCATGAGGCAACCGATAAATATATAGATTCACTCGCTACGGACAGCTTTAAAACGATAGAAAAATTCGTCAACCGTGAGGCCAGGCGTTACGGAATCAAGATCGATGCGATCGATGTCGAGTATAACGGACGCCTGCAGTCGGCGCCGCCACAGCCCCCCCCTGTGCAAAGCCTGCTGGGAAACATATGGTGGAGTTTGAAATTCAGGGCCTGGGCCGCCCATCGAGCCTGGAACAGCGACGGCGAGGAAGGTGATATTGAGCTGTTTGTCAGCTACTACGATATTGAAACCACGCAATCACTGCGCCATTCAGTCGGCCTGCAAGGTGGACTCATCGGCATCATTAACGGCTTCGCCGACAAGTCTTACCAGGGTTCTAACCAGGTAGTTATCGCGCATGAATTGATGCATACCCTCGGCGCATCGGATAAATATGCCCCCGATAACCAGCCGATACTTCCACAGGGCTATGCTGAGCCCGGGCGCAATCCCCTTTTTCCACAGCTAAAGGCTGAAATAATGGGGGGT
>CAXMSP010000006.1:0-32494 GCA_964196225.1 uncultured Gammaproteobacteria bacterium
ACCATCGCCTGGGACTCATCAAGCGGATACCATCGAAAGGCAAGGAGCATAATTTCGCAAAATTGAAGGAAACCCTGAAACAGGTAAAAGCGCGAATCCCCGAGCATACCAACATCACGATCCTGGCAGAACAAAAAACTCGATACGATGATTTAATCAGGGCCATGGATAGCTCGCGTTCGTATCGGGCCGCGGTCGACGGTGAATGGGTCTTCGCCGAACTATTCCCGGACATATCGATTGGCGACGCGGCCAAGTAATCACAGGATCATGATTGAATGAAATATTCCAGACGCGCCAAACGCATGCTGCAACACCACAAACGCGGCCAGAATCGAAACGCCGTGTTGAACATGGTGTCGTTGATGGATATTTTTACGATCCTGGTATTTTTCCTGCTCGTCAATGCGACCAGCACCCAGATCCTACCCTCGCCCAAGAACATTGTATTACCCGAAGCAGCAGCCGAAAAACTGCCCTCGCGAAACCTGGTAATCGCGGTCGACGATCGCGTCATCCGCCTGCAGGGAAAAGCCATTGTCACGATCAAGGATGCACTCAAAGGTGACAAGAACTCGATCAAGCCCCTGTTTATTGCGTTGAGAAATGCCTCGGTAAAGGTCAAGGACATTACCGACAAAAAAGGCGTCACGATTATGGGTGACCAGGAAATTCCTTACCTGCTGCTAAAAAGGATCATGCTGACTTGTGCTGGCGCTGAATATACCAACATTTCGTTTGCAGTAAACCAGAAGGCGGCAGAAACCTGATGGCAAGGGCAGTAGCAATACCGGAACCGAATTTACCCTGGGTCGACCATCAGGAAGATCGCCGTTTTCGCCGAATCATGATTGTTACGCTGCTGCTGTTTTTAGGCGCTGGCGTGGTACTGAATACGATCAAGCTACCGGAAGTCGTACAGAAAAACCTGGTCGACGTATCGCCTCGCCTGGCGAAGCTGATCCTGGAAAAGCAAAAGATTAAACCACCGCCACCGAAAAAGGAAAAACCCAAGGAAGCAAAGAAAAAAGAACCTGAGAAGAAGAAAGAAAAGAAAAAAGAACCTGAGAAGAAGAAGGAAAAACCTAAAGAGAAGAAGAAAGAAGTTAAGAAGCCAGACGCTCGCGAAGTCGCCAAGAAAAGTGGCCTGATCGCGTTAAGTGACGAACTCGAAGATTTGCGAGACAGCTTCGCACTTGACGATGTGCTCAAACTGCCACAACAAACTAGCGGTAAGCAAGAAGTCAAAGTGGCTACTGCCAGTGACTTGCTGACCTCGAACGCGCAAAAAACCAGTGGCGGTATCAAAACAGATACCCTCAACCGAACCATAAAAACCAATGAGTTAACGCAACGTCAGACCACCAGGGTTGAAAGTAAAATCGAAGCTGACAGTAAAAAGCTTGCCAAGGCGTCGACATCGAACTCCCAGCAAGGAACGGGCGCCAAACGCAGCGAGGATGAAATCGAACGTGTTTTCCAGAAAAATAAAGGTGGTATTTTTAATATCTACAATCGTGCGTTGCGCAAAAATCCATCGCTGGCCGGACAGGTTGTCGTCGAACTGACAATCGCACCTGGCGGGCAGGTGACCGCGGTTAAAATTCTATCCAGCGAGCTGGGAGACGAAACACTGGAACGCAAACTGATGCTAAAGATAAAAAAATTCAAGTTCAGCAATTCCAGCGTGGCTGAAATCACGGTCACTTATCCAATCGACTTCCTGCCTTCCTGACCCTAAGTGATAACGCCATTAGTCATCGAAACCCCCCGCTTAAAAATTCGATGGCTGGAAGTTGGCGACGCGGCATTCATTTATACCCTGGTCAACGACCCGACGTGGATCCGCTACATTGGGGATAAAAATGTCTCGAACCTCGAAGACGCCAAAACCTACATCGAAACAGGCCCCCTTGAAATGTATCGAAACCTGGGATTTGGCCTGAACCACGTTTCACTCAAACAAGATGGCACGCCAATCGGCATCTGTGGATTGCTGAAACGTGAAACACTTACTGATGTCGAAATCGGATTTGCCTTTCTGCCTGAATTCAGAAGAAAGGGCTATGCATTTGAAGCAGCCGCCGCGATCCTTGATTACGGCTGCGCCAAACTGGGGATATCGCGCATAGTCGCTATCCTGACCCCGGATAACGTGGCCTCCAGAAAACTGCTTTGCAAACTGGGATTCGAATTTGAAAATAGCTTTCAAAAGGAACCGAACCTGTACAAACTGGATCTGTACGTATTCACCTGTTGAATACCCCCGGGAATGCTGCCTCGAATCATTATTACCGCGCTTGCTTTAGGCTTATTTCCGCTCTCAGTCCCGGCTGACCATACCTTCGACAAACCGGGAAAGGGATCGTAGATGCGCCATAACAATAAGGCCGCATAAAAAAAGCCCCGCATCAGCGGGGCTTTTTATTTAGTCCGGCGAAACTACCATTTCGCCGTCGCGAGCGACGCAGCTGCAAGGCGGAATTCGGCGAGATGTCGCGCAGCATACAAACCGTATGTGAGCGTCTCGAGTCGAATCCCAACGCCGCAGATGCGAGCGCAGCAGGCGAAATTACATCATGCCGCCCATGCCGCCCATGCCGCCACCCATACCGCCCATATCAGGCATAGCAGGTGCAGCTTCCTTCGGTGCTTCGGCAATCATCGCCTCGGTCGTGATCAGCAGACCAGCCACTGAAGCCGCATTCTGCAGCGCAAAACGGGTTACTTTGGTTGGGTCCAGGATACCCATTTCGATCATGTCACCGTATTCACCGGAGGCTGCATTGTAACCATAGTTACCTTTGCCTTCTTCGACATTGTTGGTTACAACCGAGGCCTCGTCACCAGCGTTGTTAACAATCTGACGAATCGGTTCTTCCAGGGCACGGCGAGCAATATCGACGCCGATTGTCTGATCGTGGTTGTCGCCCTTGAGGTCCGTAATCGCGGCACGCGCACGAATCAAGGCAACGCCACCGCCGGGTACCACACCTTCTTCGACAGCAGCACGGGTAGAGTGTAATGCGTCTTCTACGCGCGCTTTCTTTTCCTTCATCTCGATTTCAGTTGCGGCACCCACCTTGATCACTGCAACACCGCCCGCCAGCTTGGCAAGACGTTCCTGCATTTTCTCGGTATCGTAATCCGAAGTCGATTCGTCGATTTGCGATTTGATCTGGGTAATACGGCTCTGGATATCCTCAACCGAACCGGCACCATCAACGATAGTCGTGTATTCCTTGGTAATGGATACCTTCTTGGCCGAACCGAGATCTTCCAGAGTGGCTTTCTCGAGGCTCAAGCCAACTTCTTCTGAAATCACCTGGCCACCGGTCAGAACCGCGATGTCCTGCAACATGGCCTTACGACGATCGCCGAAGCCAGGCGCCTTAACGGCACAAACCTTGACAATACCACGCATGGTGTTAACCACGAGGGTCGCCAGCGCTTCGCCTTCGATGTCTTCGGCAATGATCAGCAGTGGTTTGCTCGCCTTGGCAACTGATTCCAGGACCGGCAGCAATTCACGGATGTTGGAGATTTTCTTGTCGAACAGCAGGATCGCCGGCTCTTCGAGCTCGGCCGACATGGTTGACTGCTCGTTGACAAAGTAAGGAGACAGGTAACCGCGGTCAAACTGCATACCCTCTACAACGTCGAGTTCGTTAGCTAAAGATGAGCCTTCCTCAACGGTGATAACGCCTTCTTTGCCGACCTTTTCCATCGCTTCCGCGATGATATCGCCGACACTGTTATCCGAATTTGCAGAGATGGTGCCAACCTGGGCAATCGCCTTGGTGTCAGCACAGGGAGTCGAAATAGACTGGAGGTGCTCCACTGCACCTTCAACCGCCTTGTCAATACCACGCTTCAGATCCATCGGATTCATACCGGCGGCAACCGCTTTCATGCCTTCGCGTACGATCGCCTGGGCAAGAACAGTCGCCGTGGTGGTACCATCACCAGCAACATCAGAAGTATGTGAAGCCACTTCCTTTACCATTTGCGCACCCATATTTTCGAACTTGTCTTCGAGTTCGATTTCCTTGGCCACGGATACCCCGTCCTTGGTCACCGTCGGTGCGCCAAAGCTCTTGTCGAGAACCACGTTACGGCCCTTCGGACCCAGGGTTACTTTTACGGCGTTCGCCAGAACGTTAACGCCATGGACCATGCGCGCACGCGCATCGTCACCAAATTTTACTTCTTTTGCACTCATTTGAGTTTAAACCTCGTTTTATTCCGAATTATTCAACAACAGCGATGATGTCATCTTCGCGCATAATCAGCAGTTCTTCGCCGTCAACCTTGATTTCAGTGCCGGAGTACTTGCCGAAGTAAACGGTGTCACCCGCCTTTACATCCAGGGCGCGCACATCACCGGAATCGGTGACCTTGCCGTGACCTGTCGCAAGGATTTCACCCATGCTTGGTTTTTCAGTGGCTGAATCGGGGATCACGATACCACCGGCAGTGGTACGCTCCTCTTCCTTACGCCTGACGATTACTCGATCATGCAGGGGACGAATATTCATTGTTGCTACGCTCCGTAGTTTTCGTTAATGACTTGCCATCCTCTGGGGATGGACCTGTTTAATTAGCCGCGAATTAGCACTCGCTTATCGGGAGTGCTAATAATATTCAGCGGTTTTTCGTAGTCAAGCAAAATGGGGGATAAAATCGGGGATTCAAGCAATATTCAGATAAAAATTAACTTTTATCTCAGTTTTTGGCGGGATTCGTCTTCCCTGTGAAATTTTACACCATCGATTACGTCATCATCACTGGTCTGATACCCGTGCATATTGACCGTTGACGACACCACCATACGCGATGCTATGCGCCTAACCAGCCAAATCCGTGTCGGCGGAAACAGCAGGAAAAAACCCACCGCATCGGTAAAGAATCCAGGCGTCAGCAGCAATGCGCCAGCGATCACGAGACCCATGCCCTCGAGAATTTCCCGCGCCGGCAATTCGTTTTCCTGCAGTTTTCGCTGCGCCCGCATCAAGGTCGATAATCCCTGTATCCTGAGCAGCCACACGCCAAGCACGGCCGTTAGTACCACAAAAAATATAGTCCAGCCCGCACCAATAACCTGGCCTACCTGGATCAACAGGTAAATCTCGATTATTGGCACAACCAGAAAAATAGTAGCAATCAGTGGGAACATAGGGCTAACAAATGGTTAACATCGAATCCTTTAGTATTCAGGAGTATTACCAGAGTAATACTGATATTTGTACTAATATGTGGTTAGCATACCATTTATTCAATTGTGTCTGCGGAAAAACCGATGCCGGAGCATTACCTCGTGATTACATCCTGGCCCGATATTGAGGGAGCCAGGCATCAGGCACAAACCTGGCTGCAAAAAAAACTCGCAGCCAGTGTAAACATTTTGCCGCAAATGGAGTCTATATATCATTGGAAGGGTGAACTGCGACAGGGCAAGGAACATAAGATTTTTATCAAGACTAGTGCTGACCGCATAGACGCGCTACAGCGGGAAATTAAAGCCGCCCATCCCTATGCCGTAGCTGAAATACTGCAGTTTAAGATAGACTCTGGTGATCCCGATTACCTGGACTGGATAACGCAATCTACGCAATGACGATCATCAAACAAATCTTTGGCCTTAGCCTCCTGTTACTAATCGCCTGCCCCTGGGTGCAGGCGCAGGAAGAAGAACTGCTGCCGCCTGAAGAGGCGTTCCGTCTAAGCGCCTGGATCGAAGGTGGTGCCCTGGTTGCGGAGTACCAGATAGCGCCGGGTTACTACATGTACCGAGAACGCTTCGACTTTCAGGTTGATTCGAGTGATGCTCCGGCGCGATTCGATGTGGCAGTCATTCCCGATGGAAAAGTCAAGCATGACGAATTCTTTGGGGACGTAGAGACCTATCGCAACAGCGTCAGAATCGTTTTGCCGATGATTTTCGATAGCGCGATGGCGAGTAACCTGAAAGTTAAAGCGACCAGCCAGGGCTGCGCTGACATCGGTGTCTGTTATCCACCCCTCAAGCAAGCCCTTGCAATCAATCTGGCCTCCAGTAATCGAGTCATGCCGACGGCCTGGGTTGCAAGCAGTGCAGACAGCGAGAGCATAAGTGGTGACGTCGCGGCGTTGCAGGCACTCCTCGATGGAGTCACTTCAAATCTGGAGAACGAACCGCAAGCGCAAAGTGGTGAGGCGTCCAAAGGCTACGATGCCCTTGCGGTGTTGCAGGCGCTCGGCGAAGACATCGGACTCGATGACGAGGACGAAATACTTCACCCCGACGAGGCATTCATATTGTCCGCGCGCCTCGACGCCAATAACGTCATTCAAACCAACATCCTGATGGCAGATAACATTTACCTGTATCGAGACAAGATCAAGATCGCGATGGTTAACGGCGATGGTCATGCACTCGGTGCCATTTCAGTACCCCGGGGCAAAAAGAAGAATGACGAATTCCTGGGTCCCATGGAAGTTATTTATGACCAGGTCAACGTCTCGATACCGATCATTTCGGAGGCCAACGCCAGTAACCAGCTGGCATTGTCATATCAATACCAGGGTTGCGTGGAAGATCGCATTTGTTATCCACCGGTCACCAAGTACCTGAGCATTAACGCGGCCGAAGGCCTCATCCTGGTGGCAAATGAACTAACCGACACCACAAGTCCGTCACAGCCTGACATTAATCTTGGTAGCGGGGGCTCACCCGCGCCGGTTTCAGAGCAGGATCAGTTTGCACAGCTTTTAAAAGACGAGAGCTTGTTACTCGTGGTCGGGTTATTTTTTCTGGCCGGCATCGGACTCACTTTTACGCCCTGCGTTTTCCCAATGATTCCAATACTGTCGAGCATCATTGCGGGCCAGGGTTCTTCAATCACTACCGGCAAGGCTTTCACACTTTCATTGGTCTACGTATTATCGATGGCGACAACCTACGCAATTGCGGGTGCGATCGTCGGCTACTACGGCGCCGAGTTTAATATTCAGATCTGGTTTCAGGATCCGATCATTCTGAGCATTTTCGCCGCAGTGTTCGTATTGCTGTCACTGTCGATGTTCGGTTTTTATGAACTGCAGATGCCCAACGCCATCCAGTCACGTCTGACCGCTATCAGCAATAGCCAGCAAGGAGGTACACTCGTCGGCGTCGGGCTGATGGGTTTATTCTCGGCAATCATCGTTGGCCCCTGCATCACGGCACCCCTGGTCGGTGCTTTAATATTCATTTCGCAAACCCAGGACTGGCAGCTTGGCGGCCTCGCCTTATTCGCGCTGGGCCTCGGCATGGGTGTGCCCCTGCTGCTGATCGGCACATCGGCCGGCAAGCTGCTGCCACGCGCGGGTGGCTGGATGGATTCCGTCAAAGCCGTATTTGGAGTGGTATTGCTCGGGGTTGCTATCTGGCTGCTGGAACGCATTCTGCCGGTAGGTATTACCATGTCTTTGATCGCCGCACTGTTGATTGCATCGGCAATATATTTGGGCGCGTTGGATAGCTTAAGCGATTCAGCCAGCGGCTGGCATCGACTTTTAAAATCGCTCGGATTGTTAATCCTGGTTTATGGCATTGCCTATCTCATTGGCGCGGCCGCGGGCAGTAACGATCTGATCCAGCCGTTACGCGGAATCACCGCGTCTGCTGATAACTCCGGTCAGGCTCAACAACACCTCGTATTTCGACAGATCAAGGGTGAAAAAGGCCTTAAACTCGCCTTGAACGACTCGGTACAGCAGGACAGAACCACCATGCTGGATTTTTACGCCGACTGGTGCATCTCCTGCAAGGAAATGGAAAAATACGCTTTCAGTCACCCCAGGGTCCTTGCCGCACTCGAAGATGTCGCCACCTTGCAGGCTGACGTCACCGACAACGACAACATCGATACCGAACTAATGGCTTCACTAGGAATTTACGGCCCGCCTGCAATTTTGTTTTTTGACTCCAGTGGCCGGGAGATTCGAAGTCGACGCGTCGTCGGTGAAATGTCGGGCGAGCGATTTGCTGCTCACGTCACCGCAACATTTCAGTGAATCGTAATTTTCTGTGGCTGGCCGCCATCGGCCTGGTTTCGATGCTGGCCGGAGTCCTGCTATTCAATCAACTGCAACCCGACCCGCAAGATAAAGCACCGGTTAGCACACAATCCCCGATTGCATTGCATTCGATTCCGCTTTTCGATTTAAGCGGTCAACAAACCACTATCGGCGACTGGGAGGCTAATATTCTGATCGTCAATTTCTGGGCCCCCTGGTGCGCACCCTGCCGGCGAGAAGTGCCAACCCTGATTAAATTTCACCAGGATTATGCGCAACGAGGCGTTCGGGTACTGGGTATTGCTTACGATAATGAACCGCAGGTCAGTCGATTCGCCGCTGATTATCAAATCAATTACCCGATGTTCCTGGCGGGCAATCGTGCCGCAATGTACAACGCTGCCTTTGGTAACCCGAGCGGTAGCCTGCCATTTACCGCGCTACTGGACCAAAATCACCGCATCTTGTTCAAGCACAATGGAGAACTCACCGCGAGCCAACTGCGCGAGCAGCTTGAGGCCTTGTTATAGAGATCCTGGCAAACTCGTAGTTACGGAAAACTGTCGACAACTTCGCCAATCTAGCGCTCATCTCGCAAAAACTGGACTCTATCTGGTCGTTATGTGAAAATCCCCGGATGCTATTCCAGACGTGGAAAAGTTCCAAATGACAAAAATTCTGGTCATCCATGGCCCCAACTTGAACTTGCTTGGTACGCGTGAACCCGAGGTTTACGGTGTCGATACCCTTGCCTCGATCAACCAGAGCCTGGCGCAAATGGCAGAGCAGAACGGTGTGAAACTCCGGACTTACCAGTCCAATAAGGAGGGCGATATCGTTACCTGCATCCAGCAGGCGAGCGCAAAGGATATTCAGTTCATCATTATAAACCCGGCCGCTTACACCCATACCAGTGTCGCAATACGAGACGCGTTTCTTGCGACCCGCATTCCGTTCATCGAAGTCCACTTATCTAATATATACGCGCGTGAGGAATTTAGAACGCAATCCTATCTTTCCGATCTCGCGGTGGGAGTGATCAGTGGCTTTGGCAAAAATAGTTATTTACTGGCGTTCGAGGCCGCCATCATCCATTGCAATCAATCCTCAAACTAGAGAACCGAATAAATGGATATTCGCAAAGTAAAAAAATTAATTGAGTTACTCGAACAATCAGGTATCGCCGAGCTTGAAATAAAGGAGGGCGAGGATTCCGTAAGAATCAGCCGTCAATCGTTGGCTGCCGTGCAAAGTGTTGCACTGAACGCAGCGCCGCTCGCCGCATCTCCGGGGACTGCTGCTGCGCTAGCAGAGGTTGCCGAGGAGGCTGGTGGGCACCAGGTCAAATCACCGATGGTGGGCACTTTTTATATCGCAGCCTCCCCTACTTCGGGACCCTTTGTAACGCCGGGTCAACAGGTGAACATCGGCGATACCCTGTGCATCATCGAAGCGATGAAGATGATGAACCAGATCGAAGCCGACAAGGCAGGCACGGTGCGTTCCATCATGGTTGAAAACGGCAGCCCGGTCGAATTCGACCAGGTTCTGTTTGTTATTGAGTAAACAGGCGGGAACCCACCAGATGCTGGAAAAAATTGTTATCGCCAACCGCGGTGAAATCGCACTCCGGATCCTGCGTGCCTGTCGCGAAATGGATATCAAGACGGTTGCGGTACATTCCACAGCAGATCGTGATCTGAAACACGTCAGGCTAGCCGACGAATCGGTTTGCATCGGACCACCTTCCTCCTTGGAAAGCTATCTCAATATCCCGGCCCTGATTTGTGCCGCCGAGTTGACCAACGCCGACGGCATCCATCCAGGCTATGGTTTCCTTTCCGAAAATGCAGAATTTGCGGAGCAGGTCGAATCGAGCGGCTTCAAGTTTATCGGTCCTAGCGCCGCCGCGATCCGCACCATGGGTGACAAGGTCGCCGCGATTAAAGCGATGAAGGCAGCTGGCGTACCAACCGTACCCGGTTCGGACGGGCCTCTCGGAGACAGCGACAGTAAAAACCTGGAGATGGGTCGTAAGGTCGGTTACCCGGTAATCATCAAGGCTGCCGGGGGCGGTGGTGGACGCGGCATGCGCGTCGTGCACGCAGAGGGCAGCCTGCTAAATTCGATCCAGTTGACCCAGTCAGAGGCAGCCGCGGCTTTTAATAACGACACGGTATACATGGAAAAATTTCTCGGTACTCCACGTCATATCGAAATCCAGGTGCTCGCGGATGCACATGGTAATGCCATCCACCTGGCAGAGCGTGATTGCTCAATGCAAAGGCGGCATCAAAAGGTTGTTGAAGAAGCACCCGCGCCCGGAATCACTGAAGAACAACGCAATAGAATCGGTACCCGCTGTGCCGAGGCCTGCATCAAGATGGGGTATGAAGGCGCCGGCACCTTCGAATTCCTGTATGAGGATGGCGAGTTTTATTTTATCGAAATGAACACCCGGGTTCAGGTCGAGCATCCGGTTACCGAAATGATAACCTGGGTTGATATTATCAAGGAACAGATCTCGATCGCCTCCGGTAATCCGCTGCGTTATAAACAGGAAGATATTAAGGTGCACGGGCATTCGATTGAATGCCGAATTAACGCCGAGGACTCGAAGACGTTTCTGCCCTCGCCCGGAAAAATAACACTCTACCATGCGCCGGGTGGTCCCGGGGTAAGGATGGACTCACATATTTACAATGGCTACACGGTACCACCCTACTACGACTCCATGATCGGCAAGCTGATCACCTACGGCAATTCACGCGAATCTGCGATAGCCCGCATGAACGGAGCGCTTTCGGAAATTGTAATCGAAGGCATCAAGACCAACATCGACCTGCAAAAAGATATCCTCAGTGATGGGAATTTTGCGGTCGGTGGTACCGATATCCATTACCTCGAAAAGAAACTCGGGATCGCTTAGCCCTTCTGACGATGACGTGGTGGCAATTCAGCCTAAATTGTCAGGCATCCGAACTTGAACTGGTTGAAGACCTGATGCTGGAGCTGGGCGCAGTCAGCATTTCACTGCGCGACGCGGGTGACGAACCAATCTATGAACCTCTCCCCGGCGATAATCCGGTGTGGCAGGAATCAATCGTTACCGCAACCTTCGAAGAAGGACGCGACCCCGGGTTACTGCGGCAACAGCTGATCGACAGGTTACCGGATCATCTGTCAGGCGAAGTTCGGCAGGAGGACCTGCAGGACCAGGCCTGGGACCAGGTCTACAAGCAGCATTTTCAGCCGCTTCAATGCGCTCCAGACCTCTGGATCGTGCCCAGTTGGTCGGATCCTCCTGATCCTGCTGCAACCATCATACAGCTCGATCCAGGCCTTGCCTTTGGCACTGGGACCCATCCGACGACAGCACTCTGCCTGGCCTGGTTAGGTTCAAGCGATGTCAAAGGCAGCCAGGTAATCGATTTTGGCTGTGGCTCGGGTATCCTGGCAATCGCAGCCATAAAGCTTGGCGCGAAACACGTCACCGCGGTCGATATAGACGAGCAGGCCCTGAGCGCCTGTCAGTCCAATATGAAAGTGAATGCAATCGGGACAGACCAGATACTCGTGTGCCGGCCCGAGGATGCTGTATCGACAAGCGCGGACCTGTTGATTGCTAACATTCTAGCCAGACCGCTGATCGATTTTGCTTCGCGGTTTGCGTCCATGATCAGGCCCGATGGTCAAATATTGCTCTCGGGGATACTCAAAACACAGCTAGAAGATATACAATTGTCTTATCAGCCCTTTTTCGAACTTGATCCAGCAAGCTACCGTGACGAATGGGTGTGTGTCAGCGGTAAACGACTTTAACGGGTAACCAATGTTTAGCAGCACGCAATTAGGCGACGTGATGGAAACGACCTGCACCGAGTGCGAGAGTCGTTTTCGCCTTACGGAAGAGCAGTTGAAGCAGGCCTACGGAAAGGTTCGCTGCGGGGAATGCGGGACTATGTTCAATGCGCTTATAGGTCTCAAGAATTATGAGGGGGATTTACCCCCGGGCTATATTGAACACTACCGGGAAAAAGAAATATCTCAAGACAGGACCCTGCCGGTAACCGATTTTGACCTGGAATCAGATTTTGACCAAAGCCCCGAACTCAGTTTGCATGAAGCCATGTACGGCTCTGAACGAAGGTCAATATTTACCTTTGGACCCCTGACCTGGCTTATCGGAATATTGCTGTTAACCGCGGTGGGCGCAGCGCAGGTGGTTTATTATCAACGCTACCAGCTGATTGAAAATCCGCGTTACCAGCAACAGGTGATCGCCCTGTGCCGATTTTTACCCTGTGCCGAGGCTGACTTCTCCAGCACTGGCCAAATCCGCCTGGTAGAGCGCAACGTCTTTACCCACCCGGTAACATCCAACGCGCTCATGGTAACGGGTTCATTTGTCAATCGAGCGCCTTTTACGCAGAAATTGCCCGACCTGCTGATAAGCCTGTTTGATGTCCAGGGCAATTTGATAGCGAACCGGCTTTTCACCCCCACTGAATATCTGTCAGAGGATAAAAATCGCGGGGTCATAAGACCTGGATTACCGATTCAGTTTCGACTTGAAATCATCGATCCCGGGACCGATGCGCTGACTTACGAATTTGAATTTTTCTAACTGGTAACACTTTTTTTTCTAAATAAGTCACATTAATACCAACATCGAAATATACTGGTATCTGCACGCGGAAACTCGGAGTATATTGCGCAGCTTCGAGTATTCCTGACAGTGTTTGAAAACCCCAGGGATCGAACAAATTCCAGATTATGAATCTTCAGTATCAGCTCACTAAGTTCCTGCCATTTTTACGCTGGGGCAGAAACATGGACCGCAGTAGCGTGCGAGCGGATGTCATGGCTGGATTGGTTGGAGCCGCTATTGTCCTGCCTCAGGGCGTGGCGTTTGCGGCGATAGCCGGGATGCCTCCCGAGTACGGCCTCTACACCAGCATGGTACCTGCAGTCATCGCAGCCCTGTTTGGTTCTTCCTGGCACCTTGTATCCGGACCCACCACCGCGGCCTCTGTCATCATGTTTGCTTCTCTAAGCGGCCTGGCTGCACCCGGTAGCGAAGAGTATGTCGCACTTGCAATAACGCTTGCCTTTATGGTCGGTGCGCTGCAACTCATTATGGGCATGCTGAGGCTCGGCGCCCTGGTCAACTTTATATCTCATTCGGTTGTGGTCGGATTTACCGCGGGTGCGGCCTGCCTGATCGCCTCAAAACAGGCTGAGCAGTTTTTGGGAATAGATATTCCTGCCGGCACCCATCTGCTCAATACAATCGAGTTTCTGTGGCAGAACTGGGATCAGCTACATCCACTGGTGATGCTGGTCGCAATGATCACCTTACTGACAGGGATCCTGACACAGCGCCACCTGGGCGGCATGAGCATGATCGCCGCGATGTTGGTTGGAGGTCTCGCCGCGGCCTTGTTTAACCTCGCCTTTGGAGAACAGACTTCCGGCATTCAAATGGTGGGGGCATTACCACAACAGTTGCCGCCACTGTCGATGCCACTGTTCACGCTCGAGACCTTTCGTCAACTCTCCCCGCTGGCGCTGGCGATGACACTGTTTGCACTGACCGAAGCCGTATCAATCGCGCGCTCGATTTCTCTGAAATCGGGTCAGCCAATCGCGGGGAGCCAGGAATTCGTAGGGCAGGGACTATCCAATATCGTCGGCAGTTTCTTTTCCTCCTATGTCGCGACCGGGTCGTTCAACCGCAGTGGCGCCAACTACGATGCCGGAGCACGCAGCCCGTTAGCAGCGGCGCTGGCTGGCGTATTACTCGTTGTTCTCGTCCTGCTAGTGGCCCCGTTGACTGCCTTTCTGCCGAAAGCAGCCGTGGCGGGATTACTGTTTTTGGTTGCCTGGCGCTTAATCAACTTCAAACAGATTCGTAAAATTCTCCGCTCCGATAAAAATGAAGCGGTAATCCTTGGAGTCGTATTTTTCGGGACAGTATTTTTCTCAATCGAATTTGCGATTCTGGCAGGCGTCATATTGTCGTTGATGATTTTCCTGCGCAGAACTTCACGTCCCAGATTATCCCCCCGAGTCCCCGACCCGGAGTCGGAAACCCGCAAGTTCATTTACGGGCATTCCCACCCCGAGTGCCCGCAGCTCAAGATACTGCGCCTCGACGACTCACTTTACTTTGGCTCGGTTGCCCATGTGGGTGAACTATTGCGCCGCTACCGGGAACACTATCCGCAGCAGAAGCATTTATTCCTGCTGACCAAGGGTATCGCCCAGGTAGATGTCGCAGGCGCCGAACTTATTGTCACCGAGGCGCGTGACCGACGCGCTGTGGGTGGCGATCTTTACATGTACCGCCTCAGGGATACCGCGTCAAAAGTATTTGATCGAGGCGGTTATCGAGATGAGATTGGCGACGCCAATATATTCGACACTAAGGCGGAAGCAATTCCTACTATTTTTGAGCGGCTCGATAAGGATATCTGCGCGACCTGTGAACATCGAATTTTTCTGGAATGCAAGTCACTCGAGAAAAATGTCAAAAAGAAAAAAGCTAAAAAGGTCAAATAAGTTTCATGTCATTTGCCATAGGTCCATATAAATTTGACAACCGCCTGGTTCTGGCACCCATGGCCGGAGTCACCGATCGCCCCTTCCGGCAAATGTGCCGACGGCTCGGTGCCGGGATGACCGTATCCGAAATGATCAGCAGTCGGCCTGACCTGCGTGACAGCCGTAAAACCCGATTACGAATGGACCACGAGGGTGAACCTGGACCAATTGTGGCTCAGATTGCCGGGGGCATCCCGGAGATGATGGCGCAGGCCGCGATCCACAATGTAGAGCATGGCGCCCAGATCATTGATATCAACATGGGCTGCCCGGCCAAGAAGGTATGCAAGGTCGATGCAGGTTCCGCCTTGCTGAAGGATATCGGGCTGGTCGAATCTATTTTACGTGCGGTTGTAAACGCGGTTTCGGTACCGGTAACGCTCAAGATTCGCACCGGCTGGTCACGCGATAATCGAAACGCGATTGAAGTCGCAGGTCTTGCCGAGACTTGCGGAATTCAGGCACTGACCATTCACGGGCGCACACGTGAGGACAAGTACCTGGGCTCAGCCGAGTACGAAACAATTCGACAGGTCAAAAAGAATGTTCGAATTCCGGTAATCGCAAACGGCGACATCGATTCAGCGAAAAAAGCACAAATGGTCATGGACTTCACAGCTGCTGATGCTATTATGGTTGGCCGTATTGCGCAGCAACGTCCGTGGATTTTTGGCCAGATTGAACACTATCTGAGCACCGGCAACGAGCCCAAAGAACCACCGGACGAACTAAAACAGACATGGTTAATTAACCATTTACACAATCTGCATGTGTTTTACGGTGAGCATCAGGGGGTGCAGATCGCGCGTAAGCATATTAATTGGCAGCTTGGCCACAAAAAGAACTATTACATCGTCAAGCCCCTACTAATGCAGGCACGTACAGCGGCGCAACAGCTGGAAACGATCGAAGCTTACTTTAACGACTGCTACCTGAAGAACTATGACAGGGCATCATGAAGATAGCCCACGGCGCAACGTGGTTAGTGAGTGTGACAAAAAAGAAAAATACAAGCTTATTGCAACAGTCGGTAGAAAGAGCGATACGTAAATATCTGGATGACCTTGACGGTCAGCTGCCCTGCAACCTGTTCGACACCGTGATTTCTGAAATCGAACAACCGATGCTGAAGACCGTGCTTCGACATTGTGATAACAACCAATCCAGAACTGCATCCTGTCTTGGCATTAACCGCGGCACCTTACGCAAGAAACTTAAGCAATACCATATCGAACATTAATACTGACGGATTCCCGATCAGATATAATGTCGTCTTTCCAAGTACCGATACGGATCCAATATGCCCCAAGCTATTCGCCGCGCACTGATCAGTGTCTCAGACAAAACCGGCATCGTCGAACTGGCTCAGAATCTTCATGATAAAGGTGTCGAGCTGCTTTCCACCGGTGGCACCGCCAAATTGATTGCCGAGCAGGGAATCGCGGTTACCGAGATTTCCGACTACACCGGTTTTCCCGAAATGATGGCAGGCCGCGTCAAAACGCTGCATCCCAGGGTTCACGGTGGCATTCTTGGACGCCGGGGAATCGACGACGCGGTCATGCAGGAACACGACATCTCACCTATCGACCTGGTTGTGATCAATCTCTACCCCTTCCAGCAAACCGTCGCTAATCCCGATTGTAGTCTTGAAGATGCGATCGAGAATATTGATATTGGCGGCCCCGCAATGGTGCGTGCGGCAGCCAAAAACCATGCCAGCGTTACGGTCGTGGTTGGCCCGGAAGATTACACTTTGCTGCTGCATGAAATGGAGGCCAGCGGTGAAGTCAGCGATAAGACGCGATTTTCTCTCGCGATCAAGGCTTACGAACATACCGCGCAATATGATGGCGCTATTGCGAATTACTTTGGACATATGGTCCAGTCACCTGAAAATCAGGCATTCCCGCGTACCTTAAACCTGCAGTTTCAACATACCCTGGCGATGCGCTATGGAGAAAATCCGCACCAGTCTGCAGCCTTCTACGTCACTGGCGAGAATCAGGAGCCGAGTGTAGCTAGCGCCCAACAGATCCAGGGAAAATCGCTTTCATTTAACAACATTGCCGATACCGACGCGGCACTCGAGTGCGTCAAGCAGTTCGAAACACCGTGCTGCGTTATCGTCAAGCATGCCAATCCCTGCGGTGTCGCGTTGGCGGATAATATCCACGATGCATACCAGAATGCTTTCGGCACTGATACGGAATCCGCGTTCGGCGGCATCATAGCCTTTAACCGCCCTCTCGACGCGAGCACCGCGGAGGCAATTGTCGAACAACAATTCGTCGAAGTCATTATTGCGCCTGCAGTAGATGACGATGCGATCAAGGTGGTTGCAAACAAGGAAAATGTGCGCCTGCTCAGCTGTGGGCAATGGGATACCGCGGCAACCCGCTTTGACTATAAACATGTCAACGGCGGTATATTGGTGCAGGACGCCGACCAGGCACTCTACCAGGGCCTGGAAGTGGTAAGCGAGGTCAAACCCGATGACCAGCAAATGCAGGATATGGTATTTGCCTGGAAAGTAGCCAAGTTTGTCAAATCGAATGCCATAGTTTATGCGCGCGACAACAAGACCATCGGCGTTGGTGCCGGGCAAATGTCGCGTATTAACAGCGCCCGTATCGCAGCGATCAAGGCCGAACATGCCGACCTCGAAGTGGCGGGTTCGGTCATGGCATCAGACGCATTCTTCCCGTTTCGCGATGGTATCGATGCGGCCAACGGTGTCGGTATCCGCGCGGTAATCCAACCCGGCGGGTCGATGCGTGACGATGAAGTTATCGCGGCCGCAAATGAATATGGCATGGCCATGGTATTTACCGGTATGCGGCATTTTCGACACTAGTGATGGTTATGAATCGATGAAAGTGTTAATCGTTGGTGGTGGTGGTAGAGAACATGCACTGGCCTGGAAAGCAAAACAATCAACGCAAGTGGAACAGGTATATATCGCGCCCGGAAATGCGGGTACCCGGCTGGAACAGGGTGTTCAAAACATTGAAATTGGCGCCGAAGACATCGACGGCCTGCTTAAGTTCGCCATCAGCAATAACATTGAACTCACCATCGTCGGTCCCGAGGCACCGCTGGTTGCCGGTATCGTCGACCGCTTTGAATCTGAGGGCCTGGCAATTTTCGGTCCCAGCGCCAGGGCCGCACAGCTGGAGGGGTCAAAAACCTTTACCAAGGACTTTCTCGCTCGCCACAAGATTCCAAGCGCCGCCTATCAGAGTTTTACCGATGTCGACGCTGCCTGCGCATATAGCGCAACACAGGGCAGCCCGGTCGTAATCAAGGCAGATGGCCTTGCCGCCGGGAAAGGGGTGATCGTTGCCCAGACTCAAACCGAGGCAGAATCTGCTATCCGGGATATGCTGTCGGGAAACCGGTTTGGCGAAGCTGGCCACCGCGTCGTAATCGAGGAATTCATGCCGGGTGAAGAAGCAAGCTACATCTGTATCGTCGATGGTGAGCAGGTATTGCCTATGGCGAGCTCACAAGATCACAAGGCACGTGACAATGGTGACCATGGGCCAAATACCGGTGGTATGGGTGCCTACTCCCCAGCCCCGGTAATCAGCGCTGAAATTGAAGCCCAGGTGGTGCAGGATATTATTTTGCCCACGGTGCGTGGCATGAATTCCGAGGGCAACCGCTACCGCGGTTTTCTATACGCGGGATTGATGATCGGGGGTGACGGGGTTGCGCGAGTAGTCGAATACAATTGTCGTTTCGGGGATCCTGAAACACAACCCATCATGATGCGATTGAAATCGGACCTGGTCGAACTTTGCCTTGCCGCCTGCCACGGAGAACTCGATACCAAATCCGCGCAATGGGATGAACGCGCAAGCCTGGGTGTTGTGATGGCTGCAAATGGCTATCCCGACAGTTACGATAAGGGGGATTTAATCAAAAACATACCCCCTGAATCGCCGACAGCTAAGGTTTTCCATGCCGGAACCCGAACCGATGCCAGCGGTAATATTTTATCGGCCGGCGGTCGTGTACTTTGCGCGGTCGGCCTCGGGGATGACATCCGCAGCGCCCAGCAACGCGCATACGAACTGGTTAAGAAAATCGACTGGGAATCAGCATACTTTCGCACCGATATCGGATTCAAGGCGCTTTAATGCGCCCCACTTAAGGCCTCTTTGTGAAGTGGTTTCTGAACTTGTTGGTGTAATTTACTGACAACTAACAAAAAAAATCACGTCCCTGTGAAATCGACACAACCACTACATATTGTATGTTTAAATAATTCATACCGCAAGATATTGTGATTTGATAATTAATGGCTATACTACCGTGAACCTCAACCGGGATCCGCCATATGAAGTGCCCCAACTGCAAATCTCAGATGTTTGTTACTGATGAAACCGCAAATGCAAAAAGTCAGGTCACCTTTTACCGCTGCAGTATTTGCATCAGCGAACACGTTTCGTCGGAACCGATTTTTGAAGCCGCGAACCCCGAAACGTCCGAGTATTTTGAAGCACCTACTGCGGATACGAAACGCTATCTGATGGTTTAAGCGCTGGTAAGAAAATGACATTCAAGCAGGGTAATGATTAAGCCTGCTTCGGGAGAACATCAATGCAAAAACAGGTCTACCGCCTGGAAAATAAAGACTTTAACATCTGGTTTCATATTTGGGACCGGCTCATTTATATTCCTGGAGCCCTGGTAATGCTTTACGGCTTCTGGCTGTCACTGACTATCTGATTCGGTCAAATCGTCTGGAATCCAAGACTGCCCCTCAAGCCACCTAGTTTTGCGGCACTGAAATTCAACTCAATATTGTAAGACTCGACAATATCAGCCACGACTGCCAGTCCTATGCCCTGCCCCTCGGTGGCCTGGTCAAGACGTGTACCTCGATTTAGTATCTGTTGTATTTCATCCCCAGGCAGGCCATCGCCATCATCTTCAATTGCCAGTGTCATCAGCCTGGTCTCGCTTGTGCTGGCTTCGATTAAAATTCTTCTTTTGCCATATTTGAAGGCGTTATCCAGTAAATTCCCGACTACTTCGAGGCAATCCCCTTCATCCATGCGCAGCAGTATTTGTGGAGGCAGATTACGCTCGACAACGATTCCTTTTTCCTGGTAAACCTTTTCCAGCGCAGACAGGAGTTTGTCGATAATCTTGATCAAATCAACCGGTTTGCTAATGCGAATATCGGACGAACCGGTCGTTTTTTGTAGTTGGTAAGAAACGATCTGGTTCATACGATCTGTTTGATCACGCAGGGTCTCGATTTGCGCCTGATTGATAGCATCCTGATCACTCAAGCCGGTTAATACCGCGAGTGGTGTTTTCAGGCTATGGGCAAGATCATCCATTGCATTGCGATATCGCTGGCGCTGGTATTGTTCCCGCTTCAGCAGGATATTCAGGTTCTCGGTTAGCGGTGCTATCTCGTCGGGATAATCCTGTTCGAATCCCGACTGCTTTTGATCTTCGATGGCCTTAACTTCGAGTCCGATTTTCTGCAGTGGTCGCAGGCTCCAGCGGGTAACAAGATACATAGTAACCAGCAGCAGAATTGTGGTTACGATCAGCCAGGCCCATAGCGTTTGCCGAAATCGGTTGAGCTGTTCGAAATAATCGACCGCGTTACGCCAGATGACAACTTCATAGCGTTGCAACTGGTTGTTGACGTCCGGCCACTGCAATGAAAATCCGAGACGAAAATAAGGTGTTGCAAGATGTTCTACTGTTTGAAAATTCCATTCTCCGGGATCTATCCCGCCGATTGCCGGGAAACTGACGGTTATCGACTCAGAACGCCAGATTTCCCGTTTATACCGATTGTACACAAGCGCATACAGCCCCGAGTTTCGAATCACCAGGCTCGGTTCGAACAAACGATCTTCAGATACGGTAATACTCAGACCCCGGCTATCTTGATCGACCGCGGCCAGCAGGCTGTATATCAGTAGTTGCAGCCCATCCTCTTCCGCTTGCAGGGCCCGTTTTACGACGGAACGCTCCAGTGCAATCGCGGTGAGCACCATGAATACAACCAGCACCACCATCGATACCAGTGTCAGCCTGGATTTGATCGATTTCACCTTAGTGCTCTTTCAACATTATAATTACGGATTCAGCGTCCCTGTGCTGTTTCGCAACAAGGCGCAGTGCGAAGCGCAAGGGCCATTCCCTTGTCGAGCACTGCAACGCGGTTGCGGGACAGCACAGGGACGCCCCTCGGGTAAGCTTGTCAACGCCCACGGACTGCGTTGCGCCTCTTGACAAGGGTGTGGCCATTATCTGCGAGACGCGCCTTGCCGTGAACGTTGACAAGCTTACTGAACTCGCAATTATAATGTTGAAAGAGCACTAGTCTAGGTCTGCTCCGCCCGTTGTAGCGTAAAACGATAGCCTCGTCCACGCAGGGTTTCAATCGGCTTTAAGCTCTCATCGGGATCCAGTTTCTGACGTAAACGTCGAATAAACACTTCAATGACATTACTGTCATTGTCCGATTCATCATCATATAAATGCTCGGTTAAAACCGTCTTCGAGATCACTTCTCCGGCATGCAGCATCAGGTATTCCAGCACCTTATACTCGTATGCCGTTAAATCCAGCTCGCGATCATCGACATAGATTCGCTGGGCTGCGGTATCGAGGCTGACCGGTGAACAGACGATGCGCGAATCCGACCATCCGGAAGCACGCCTGATCAGTACACGAATCCGCGCCATCATTTCCTCGTGGTGGAAAGGCTTGACCAGGTAATCATCGGCACCTGCATCGAGTCCCTCTACCTTGTCCTGCCAACGGCCCCTGGCGGTGAGGATCAGGATCGGAATTTTGTTGGCCTGGTCGCGGATCTGGTTAATCACTTCAAGCCCCGACATTTTGGGTAGACCCAGGTCGATAATGGCAACATCCGCCGGATATTCCTGGACCAGGTAAAGGCCATCGACGCCATTGTCAGCGCTATCGACCGCAAAACCCTCGGATTTCAAACGTGCGACGATTTGCTGCTGGATATCCACATCGTCTTCTATAACTATCGCTCGCATAGGATTTCTCGTATGTCTCGTAATAAATATTAGATCACAGGCGTAATTTGAATGCGCATTTTTATCCGCTTACCGGGATCATAGGGCATTTCGATGTGATAATTCTTGCCACGATATCGGTAGGTTACGTCAAAACCATCGACGACTTCTTCGTAGCTCACCTGGTGTCGGGTTTTGCAGTGTTCCTCGTAACCGACAACCGTACTGTCGTGCTGTTGCGAGTGCCCGTTGACCGCATCATGACCGATTTTGGCACCGACGAGTGTTCCAACCGCGGTGGCAACTTTGTTTCCACTGCCCTTGCCAAACTGGTGTCCGACAATACCGCCGATCAGTCCACCGGCAAGCATACCTCCGGCAGATTTAGGGTACTGGTTGCGGGTGTGATACACCGGTTCTTCCCAGCACTCGCGTACCGGACTCGATACCTGCACTTCACGGTAGATGGGCCGCACGTCGACCACTTTTGCATATTCGAAAAGATCTTGTCGGGGGCTATCGCGATACTGCTTTTGGCCGTGGTTTTTATGACCCGCGCTGGCTGAGCCAGCGAATACCAGAATCGCAACGGCGATGGTAGTTTTGAGCGTTTTCATACCTGTCTCCTACTTTTACAAGTGTGACTGGCAATATAGGCGGAACTAACTGAATCAAGCCTTAACAAGCTTAACGATCTGTTTCTTTGTGAATTATTTCCTGACCAGAATTCGATCCCGCGTAACTGACGCCGCCAGGCGTAATCCCGGGAATGACAGGGATAGCTTAGTCGCGACGCAATTTATCGTTGAGCGCGATCGGAGTCGGGTAACGTGCCACAACATAATATGAAGAGAAAACAAAACTGACCAGGGTCGAAATCTGGATCAGGTAGGATACCTCTGCTCGAATAATTGCGAGCTCGGTCGCCATGACCGCGATCAGCAGCGAAAATTCACTCATTTGACCAAGGCGCATCGCAATTTCGGTTGATTGCCCGGGACCCTCCTGGTTGAGACGCATCAATAACCGATATAGCGCTGGCTTGACCGCTATCGCAATCAGGCTCAATCCCAACGCTTCGAGCCATATCGCGGGTAGAACCCCGAGGTTAAAGTTGGCACCGAGCGCAACAAAGAAAATAATCAGGAAAAAGTCGCGCAGGGGCCTGAGATTATCCGAGATGAACAGTGCAATCGGGCTGCGTGCGATCGATACACCGGCAATGAATGCACCAATTTCGTAAGAGAGCCCAATTTGTTCGGCAACCTCGGCCACGCCAAGACACCATCCCACTGCGAGTAAAAATATGTACTCCTGGATGCGGTCGAAGCGCCTGATCAGGTTCGACAAAAGATATCTTTCCAGCAGGTAGCAGGCCAATACCAGTAATGGAAACGCGAGTAACGGTTTGCTCATGGCATACCAGCCGAAACTCGAACCGGCACTGCCCTCCAGCAGCATTAACAGAAAGATCGCGATGATATCCTGTAGCAGCAAGATACTGATAATGACCTCGCCCGTATGCTGATGGTGCAATACCGTGGTGGGAATCAGTTTCAAACCGATGATCGTGCTGGAAAACATCAGCGCGGCTCCAACAATCAGGGCCTCGGTGTTGGTATAGCCAAATGACAGGCTGTACCCATATCCCAGTCCGAGTAAAGCCAGGGAACTGACCCCGGTAATTATCGTAGTTTTACCGGCAAGCCTGATCAGTTCCTGTGGGTGCAGATTAAGGCCCAGTAAAAACAGCAGGAAAATAATACCGACATTGGCAATGTTCTGGATCAGGTTCACATCGGAAATCAAATGCAGGCCCCAGGGACCGATAACGATACCCAGGCCGATGTAGGCAATGATCAATGACTGCCGAATCATTAGTGCCAATGTCGCCAGCAGAGCAGCGCCACAAAATACCAGAAACAGGATGTAAATGATCGAGGTATTATCCATAAGTTAAAAAGACTAACACGACAGCGCCTGTTGATTTCCACCATTTGAATGTGATTTATGCGGAAACAGGCCGGCGCTTGATTTTTAAAAGCAATTGCATAAGCTTGTCGGCTGTCTGAGCACCGCCATTTCACATGCTAGCTTTAGAAATCTCCAATCTTCACAAGACTTACGCCAGTGGCCTGCAAGCCATCAAGGGGATCGACCTGCAGGTCGAGGAAGGAGACTTCTTCGCTTTGCTCGGGCCCAACGGTGCCGGAAAATCGACCTGCATCGGCATTATTTCGGGCCTCGTCAACAAGACCAGCGGCGACGTCAAGATATTCGGTCACTCCATCGATGAGGAATTCATCCTCGCTAAATCGATGCTGGGTTCAGTTCCACAGGAGTTTAATTTCAATACCTTTGAACCGGTGGAGGAAATCATTACCAACCAGGCCGGTTTCTATGGCGTGCCGGCACGCATTGCGCGACAGCAAACCGAGCATTACCTGAAGCAACTTGGACTTTGGCAGCATCGCAGATCGCAAGCGCGACAGCTGTCGGGTGGTATGAAACGCCGCATGATGATTGCGCGTGCACTGGTACATAAACCAAGACTTTTGATCCTGGACGAACCCACCGCCGGGCTCGACATCGAGCTACGACGCTCGATGTGGGATTTCCTGGAACAAATCAACGGCCAGGGCACCACGATAATTCTGACCACGCATTATCTGGAGGAAGCGGAACGTATGTGCCGCAATATCGCTATTATCGACGAAGGTAATATCATCCAGAACACCAGCATGAAACTGCTGCTGAAACAGTTAAACAGCGAAACCTTTGTACTCTACCTGCGCGACGACCTCGAGCAGGCGCCAAAGCTTGCAAGCTTTGACAATATCATCACCCTCGATCATCACAGTATCGAGGTTGAAGTTCCGGAGCGCCGCTCGATCAACGATTTAATCCGCGAGCTCGAGGCACAAAATATTGTTGTCGAGCGTATGCGCAACAAGGTTAACCGACTCGAGGAGCTATTTGTCAAACTGACAACCAAGACCAACAAGGCAGGTGCTGCCTGATGCTATACCGTTTCTGGATCGCTTACCTGACGATCACACGCAAGGAAATCATGCGCTTCGCCCGTATCTGGGTGCAGACCATTATCCCGCCCGTGGTGATGGTAGCGCTGTATTTCGTTATTTTCGGCAACCTGATCGGACAACGCATCGGTGAAATGGACGGCATGCTCTACGTTGATTTCATCATGCCGGGACTGGTGATGATGTCGATCATTACCAATTCATATACCAATGTCGTATCGTCATTTTACGGCGCCAAGTACTCGGGTCATATCGAGGAAATGCAAATCGCGCCGGTTCCCGATATCGTGATCCTGCTCGGATTTGTGACCGGTGGTGTCGTGCGCGGAATCAGCGTCGGGATCGCTGTCACGCTGGTGTCGTTACTATTCACCGAATTCAGCATTCATAACCCTCTAATCGTTCTATTGGTTGCGCTGCTGACGTCCTGCCTGTTCGCGCTCGCCGGACTGATCAACGCAATTTTTGCCAACAGCTTTGACGATATCACCATTATCCCGACCTTCGTGTTAACTCCGCTGACCTATCTCGGTGGAATTTTCTATTCGATCAAACTACTGCCCGAATTCTGGCAGCAAGTTTCACTGGGTAACCCGATACTTTACATGGTCAACAGTTTTCGTTACGGCTTTCGCGGCACTAGCGATATCGACCTGTTAACCGCGATAGTCGTCATCCTGTTTTTCATTGCCTTGCTGTTTAGCGTCAGTTTAGCCCTGTTGGCTCGCGGAACCGGCATTCGTCAGTGATGGAAATGATCGATGTTGGCGTTAACCTGACCAATAAGAGACTGCAGAAAGATCTCGATGGAGTAATGGAACGCGCCCTGGATGCCGGCGTCAAGCAGATGGTCGTAACCGGCACTTCGATCGAAGAAAGCCGACAGGCTGTCGACCTCTGTAATCAATATCCCGACCGCCTGGTGTCGACCTGTGGCGTCCATCCCCACCATGCCAGTGACTGGAACCAAGATAGCTTTGACGAACTTAAATCCATGGCACAGCACGACTGCGTGCGTGCCATCGGCGAAGCTGGACTGGATTTCAATCGCAACTATTCGCCCCATCCGGCCCAGGAAATCGTGTTTCAGCAGCAAATGGAACTAGCCGTGGCCTTAAAAATGCCCTTGTTTTGTCACCAGCGAGACGCGCATAAGCGCTTCGTCGAGATGCTGCGCGAATATCGTGACGATATCAGCCGGCTGGTGGTTCATTGCTTTACCGACACACGCGAGGCCTTGATAGACTGCCTGGATCTCGATTGTTATATCGGCATCACCGGTTGGATCTGCGACGAGCGCAGGGGATTGGATTTACAAAAACTGGTGCGACTGATACCCGAGGACCGGCTGCTACTGGAAACCGACGCACCCTACCTGTTACCCCGAAGTCTCGATCCGAAGCCCTCGAGTCGCATCAACGAACCAGCGTATTTACCTCATATTCTCGAGAGCGTGGCCTATCACCGGAACCAGTCTCCTGAGCAACTGGCCCAAAAGACCTTGCAGAATAGTCGCGTTTTTTTCCAGCTCTAAACCCTGTAGCAACCGGTCTCGGGCTAGTGATCGCGCGCTTTCCCCTGTCATTAAGCAGTATAATTTAACCCGAAAAACGGGTTACATCTTTCGTTTTCCGTTCTAAACTTAGTGCTGAGCCTAACGGTTTTAGATTATGAATGACCAGGTAAAAATAAATTTCTTCGCCTCTACCCCGGAGCCCTGTAGTTACCTGGATAATCGTAAATCCGTTAGTGCCTTCGCTAACCCCCATATGGATATGGATATGGAAACTTATAATGAGTTGATTCAGCACGGTTTTCGTCGCTCCGGGGGCTACATTTACCGACCGCACTGCCCGAGTTGCCAGGAATGTATCTCGGTGCGGGTACCGGTGAGAAAACATGCTTATTCACGCAATGAACTGCGCGCAATCAAGCGCAATGGCGATTTGAAAATCAACATTGTGCCCGGGCGTTTCCGGGATGAGCATTTCGACATGTACAGGCGCTACATCAAAAGCCGACATAGCGATGGCAGTATGGCCAATCCCAGCAAATCCGACTATCACCGATTCCTGATTTGCGACTGGACTGATACCTTATTTTTCGAGTATCGATTGAACCGGATTTTAATCGCTGTCGCGGTTTGCGACATAACCGATAGCGGATTGTCCGCTGTTTATACTTTTTTCGATCCGGACTATGCCGAACGCAGTCCGGGCCATTTTGCGATTCTGACCCAGATCCAGGAAACGCGCTGGCGCGATCTTGATTACCTCTACCTCGGTTACTGGATCCGTGAATGCAATAAAATGAGTTACAAACGCCGTTACAAACCGCTTGAGGCCTACCTGGGCGACCAGTGGGTCGCGCTAGACCAGGCGTCTTAATTTCTCCCAGTCAAATGCCAAACCGGGATCGGTTTTGCGACCGGGTGCTATATCACTATGTCCCGTGATTGCCTCTTTTTCGATTGCGGGGTACTTGTTGCGCAGACTCGCGATAAGATTCGCGAGACTTAAATACTGATCCTCGGTATAGGCCTGATCATCGCAACCCTCGAGCTCGATCCCGATCGAAAAATCATTACAGGCCTGCTCGCCCATCCACTCCGACTCACCCGAGTGCCAGGCACGATCCAGGAATGACACGAATTGTAATATTTCACCATCCCGCTCGATCAGGCAATGGGCCGAGACTTTCATTTCGCAAATCGAATCAAAGTACTCATGCGCATCAACATCCAGATTATTACAAAAAAAATCCTTAATATGGCCGCCACCATATTCACCCGGTGGTAGACTAATGCCATGCACAACGACCAGTTTAATTTTGCTGTCGGCTGGCCTGGCATCAAAATTGGGGGACTGAATTACTTCCACGGACTGCAACCAGCCTGCACCATCAATGAAAAGATTTGTCATTCGCCAATTATCACCTGGTATCACTGAAGCTTTGAAATATTACCCGCAACTTCCGGCACGATAGTTTATCCACCTTGAACCTGCAAGATCTCAATAAGCCGCAACAACAGGCGGTCAAATGCATCGATCGGCCCTGTCTCGTGCTGGCGGGTGCCGGGAGCGGCAAGACCGGTGTAATCACCCGTAAGATAGCCTGGCTGATCCAGCAGGGTTACGCAGCCCATCAGATATGTGCCGTTACCTTTACTAACAAGGCGGCAAGGGAAATGCGGCAACGGGTTACCCGTTTCATGGACAAAAAAACAACGCAGGGGTTGAAAATATCGACCTTTCACAGCCTGGGGCAACGCATCCTGTTTCAGGAATCCCATCGCCTCGGGTATCGGCGTGGTTTTAGCATTATGGATTCACGCGACGTCGAAACCTGTCTCGACGGGTTGGCGCATCGGATCGAGCAGGATAACGACACTATAAAGCAATCGATGTACCAGATCGGTCGCTGGAAAAACGATTTTATCGACCCCGAGGCAGCGCTTTCGAGCGCCGATAACCCGGCCATGCAGGCACAGGCCAGGCTATACGCGGAGTACCAGCAACAGCTGCTGGCCTGCAACTCGATGGACTTCGATGACCTCATCATGTTGCCGGTAAAGTTATTTCGCGCGCATGCCGAAGTGCTAAACCAGTGGCAGGACAGGATTCGTTACCTGTTGATCGACGAATACCAGGATACCAACACCAGCCAGTACGAACTGGTGAAAGCGCTTTGCGGCGTGCGCCAGAAACTTACCGTGGTGGGTGACGATGACCAGTCGATCTATGCCTGGCGCGGTGCGCGCCCCGAAAACCTGCAGCGTCTGCAACAGGATTTTCCGGCGATTGAACTGGTCAAGCTGGAGCAGAATTATCGATCCTCCAGCCGTATTCTCGGCGCTGCCAATCAGCTCATCGCCAACAATCAACACCTGTTCGAGAAAAAACTCTGGTCGGCTTCGGGTGCGGGCGATCTCATTCGCGTATTCCCGTGCAAGAACGCCGAGGATGAAGCCGATCGAGTGGCCGTCGATATTCTGAGCCGGCGCTTTCAGGAAAATACGCCCTGCAAGGAATTTGCGATTCTTTACCGCAGCAATTTCCAGTCGCGAAACTACGAAAAGGCCCTGCGCGATCACTCGATTCCCTACCAGGTTGCCGGCGGTAATGCTTTCTTCGAGCGACGTGAAATCAAGGACATCATGGCCTACCTGCGCCTGCTGACCAATCCTGACGACGACCAGGCCCTGTTAAGAATAATCAATGTCCCGCGGCGTGAAATCGGCGCAACCAGCATTAAAGCGCTGGCAACTTACGCTGGCTCAAGAAAGCGCAGCCTCGATATCGCAATGCGGGAACTCGGCCTGCTCGAATCTCTCGGCTACAGGGCCCGAGTTCGATTAAGCGGTTTCAACGATTTGATTGAAGAACTCCGGCACCAGGCACAACAGGACGATGCGATGACACTTTGCCGATCCCTGGTTTCAAAACTCGACTACGCCGACTGGCTCAGCGAAACCTCTACCTCCACAAAGCAGGCGGAAGCAGCGATTGAAAACGTCATGGAGTTGATCAGCTGGATAGGAAATCTGCAAAAAGATCGTGATGACCAATCACTCGACGCTATCGTGTCGCATTTATCATTAATGTCGATACTCGAGAACAATGAGGATAGCAAGCAGCAGGATGCAGTTCAGCTGACCACCATTCACGCTGCCAAAGGTCTCGAATTTGAACATGTTTATCTGGCCGGGTTCGAAGAAGACAGCCTGCCACATCACCAGTCGCAGGATGCCGAAGGTATCGAGGAAGAACGCCGACTGGCTTATGTTGGTGTTACCCGGGCCGCGACCAGCCTGACACTGAGCTACGCAAAAACCCGGCAGAAGTTCGGCGAATTACTGCAATGCGAGCCAAGCCGATTTCTGTATGAATTACCGGAAGCGGATCTCGAAGGTGCCGAACACACGCTCAGTAAACTGTCAGACACTGAAAAACACCAGCGTGGGCTTGATACCTTTGCTGACCTGAAAGCGCTACTGGGTACTGCTGACTAAAGTCGCAGGATTACTTGAACTGATTTATCGGGTCAGCCTGTCATCCCGCGACTCGATCGGGCCGCGTAGGTCGCGGGATCCAGAGTGAAACCAATTTTTTGAGCCCTGCTGGATACCGCGGTCGAGCCGCGGTATGACAATTTATTAATTGGTGCGCGAAGATTTGGCTCAGGAAGAGCTGGGTACTGCCGACTAAAGTCGCAGGATTACTTGAACTGATTCATCGAGTTAGCTGTCATCCCGCGACTCGATCGCGGGATCCATGGCTAAACCAGGATTTCGAGCCTGCTGGCTGCTGGATACCGCGACCTGCGCGGCCCGATCAGGCCGCGGTATGACAATTGATTAATGTGCGAGAATCTGGCTCAGGAAGAGCTGGGTACGCTCATGTTGCGGATTATCGAAGAATTCATGCGGATCGTTTTCTTCGATGATCTGGCCTTCATCCATGAATATGACTCGATTCGCAACCGTCTTGGCAAATCCCATTTCGTGGGTTACACACAACATCGTCATACCTTCCTTGGCGAGTTCGATCATAACGTCGAGCACTTCCTTGATCATTTCCGGATCGAGCGCCGATGTCGGCTCATCGAACAGCATAATTCTTGGATTCATGCAGAGCGAGCGTGCGATCGCAACCCGTTGCTGCTGGCCGCCCGATAGTTGACCGGGAAACTTGTCGGCCTGCTCGGGAATCTTTACGCGCTCCAGGTACTTCATGGCTGTCGCTTCGGCTTCCTTGCGCGGGACCTGCTTGACCCAAATCGGCGCCAGCGCACAGTTCTCCAACACGGTCAGGTGAGGGAACAAATTGAAATGTTGAAAACACATGCCCACTTCGCGACGAATCGCGTCGATATTTTTCAGATCGTTGGTCAACTCGACATTGTCGACGATGATGTCGCCCTGCTGGTGTTCCTCGAGCCGGTTGATGCAACGAATCAAGGTTGATTTTCCGGAACCGGAAGGGCCACAGATGACGATTCTCTCGCCCCGGTAAACGTCGAGATTGACGTTCTTGAGGACATGAAAAGAACCATACCACTTGTGCATGTCCTTGATTTTGATGACCAGCTCATCGGATACGTGGAGATCAGTGGCGGCTGCTTCTGGTTGACTGCTCATAATTTTATACCCTGGTTAACTTTTAATGTCCGGTATGGAGTTTCTTTTCTAGATAAAGTGAGTATCGTGCCATCGAGAAGCAGGATACAAAGAAAAAGATCGCGACGAACACGTAAATTTCCGTCGACAGTCCCTGCCACTTGGTATCGGCCAGCGACGCACGTCCCATGCCGAGCGGGTCGAACAGGCCAATGATAATGACGAGAGTGGTATCTTTATAAAGGCCGATGAAGGTATTCACGATCCCGGGGATCGAAATCTTCATAGCCTGGGGCAAAATAATCAATCGCATCGATTGCCAGTACTTCAATCCCATCGAGTCGGCGGCTTCAATCTGACCCTTGGGTATGGCCTGTAAACCGCCTCTGATGACCTCGGCTATATAGGCCGACGAAAACAGCGTTACCATGATCAGTACGCGCAACAGCAGGTCGAAGGTTGTTCCTGGTGGCAGGAAGTAGTTCAACATGGTCGAGGCGACAAACAGCAGCGTAATCAGCGGCACACCGCGGATGAACTCGATAAACGCGACGCAGACCATGCGCAATGCGGGCATGGTCGATTGCCGCCCGAGCGCGAGCGCGATGCCTATGGGTAAGGAACCGACGATACCGGTCACACCGATGGTCAGCGTGAGCATGAAACCGCCGAACTTGTCGGTTGACACCGGAGTAAGACCCATGCCACCGATCAGCAACCAGCCAATGATGACCGGTGCAATTAACGAAAACCATAACCCCTGCTTGCGATTGGGGACATTGTCAAACAGTACCGGGACCAGCGCGGCCAGCATCATAATGAACGCAATATTGACCCGCCAGCGTTCTTCGACGGGATAAAATCCATACACAAAAATTTGGAAGCGTTTGCCGATAAATGCCCAGCAGGCGCCCAGTTCTTCCCCGGCCGCCTCGGCGATGGCGCGACAATCATCACGTGAATCCGCGACGAAGACAGCGTCTAAAAAAAGCCAGCTTAGCATCGGCGGGATGATGATGTAGAGGAAATATATCGTCAGAACAGTAATGACGATGTTGGTCGTCGAAGAAAACAGGTTGTGACGCACCCAACCGATAATGCCGACTTCGGTGGAGGGTGGCGGCAGGTCCGGATGTTCGCCTGTAACGTGTGTTTGTTCAGTACTCATCTTAGCGCTCCACCAGTTTCATACGTTTGTTATACCAGTTCATAAACGCCGAAATCATCAATGAAAAAAACAGGTAAATGGCCAGAACTATGGTCATGCACTCCATTTCGCGTCCCGTCTGATTCAATGATATTCCGCCGATGGTCGCGACAATATCCATGTAGCCGATCGCAATCGCGAGCGACGAATTCTTGGTGATATTCAGATACTGGCTGGAAAGCGGGGGAATAATAACGCGTAACGCCTGCGGAATGATGACCAGCTGCATGGTGCGGCTGGGCTTGATACCGAGCGCGAATGCGGCCTCGGTCTGGCCATGGCTGATGGCCTGGATTCCGGCACGTACGATTTCCGCGATGAAGGCCGCGGTATACAGCGATAGCGCTAACCACAGGGCCACAAACTCGGGTCTGAGTACCAGCCCACCCTTGAAGTTAAAACCTTTGAGTTCGGGATATTCCAGGTTTACCGGCACACCGGCGAGAAAAAATAC
>CAXMSP010000007.1:0-4607 GCA_964196225.1 uncultured Gammaproteobacteria bacterium
TGGCCGTGAAGTACTCAGGTTGATACACCGTCTGCGGACCGAACTGAAAGTAAACACCACCTGCGGTGCTTCGAATGTCAGTTTTGGGCTGCCCAACAGAAACGGCTTCAACGGCGCATTCATCAGCATGGCAATTCAGGCAGGCATGACATCAGCAATTACCAACCCATTGCACGCCGAAGTTATTAGTGCGAGCCTGGGTGCCGATGTGATGCTCGGTAAAGACCCGGACTGTGGTCGCTGGATTAAACAGTTTCGTGAACCCGCAGCCGAAGGCGCTATGGTGCGAGGCACCGGACGCAGGGCGGGTCGGCGTCGTCGAGCAAGCTGAGATATAAATTAATGAGGTGCCCGTGGTTGATGATGAAGTAAGCGTGCTATTTATGCCCTCGGGCTTACGCGGGCAGGTTCCGGTTGGTACGACTGTACTTCAGGCCGCTCAGCGTCTGGGGGTTGATCTGGAATCGATTTGCGGTGGCCAGGGCAAGTGCCGTAAATGTCAGGTATTACCGCAGCAAGGTGAGTTTTCCAAACACGGTATTAGCTCAAGACTCGAGCATTTGTCAGAATTTACCGAAACCGAACGCCATCACCAGGCCAAAAACCGACTTAAAGAAGGGCGGCGTCTCGGGTGCAACGCCCGTCTTTTGGGCGATCTGGTAGTCGATGTGCCGGAGGAAAGTCAACAACACAAACAACATATCACCAAGGCCGTCACCGCCCATGATATCCAGGTGTTGCCTGCGTTACGGCTTTATACTGTGACACTGCCGGAGCCGGACATGCATGCACCGATTTCAGACAAGCGCCGCCTGCAAAACGAACTGGCGCGCGAATTTGAATTACCGATCATGGATTGCGAATTATCGCAGCTACGCTTATTACAAAAAGCCCTGGCTAAATCGGAGCGCAGGGTTACGGCGGCGGTATATCAGCACCAGCAAATTATTGGTATCTGGCCCGGTGAAAAAGAGGTCGTGTATGGCCTGGCGATCGACCTCGGTTCGACCACGATTGCGGCCCAACTCTGCAATCTGTATACCGGCGAAGTCGTCGCCACCGCCGATACCATGAACCCGCAAATTCGCTTCGGCGAAGACCTGATGAGTCGTGTCTCCTACGTAATGATGAACGAGGGCGGTGACGAGGCGATGACGCGGGTGGTGCGCGAAGCATTCAACCAGCTTGCCACACGTGCTGCTAAATCGGCAGGTATTCAACTTGACGAGATCCTTGATCTAACCGTAGTCGCCAATCCGATCATGCATCACTTATTTCTTGGTATCGATCCGACACCACTTGGCACCGCACCATTCACCTTGACCACTGATCAAACCACAGTCATACGTGCGGCAGATATTGATTTATACCTGCACCCCGAAGCGCGTGTCTGCATTCTCCCCTGCATCGCCGGTCACATTGGTGCCGATACTGCTGGCATGATACTTGCCGAACGTCCCGATCTGGCGGAAGAATACGTGCTGTTAGTAGACGTCGGAACCAACGCAGAAATAGTGCTCGGCAATCGCAATCGCCTGTTAGCTGCGTCGAGCCCCACCGGCCCCGCATTTGAAGGCGCACAAATTACTTCGGGCCAACGTGCTGCACCGGGCGCGATGGAACGTATACGCGTCGACCCCGAAACACTCGAACCAAGGTTTCGCGTGATCGGCTGCGAAGCCTGGTCGGATGACCCTGAATTCGCGGAGAAAAGTGCCAAAGTCGGCGTCAGCGGTATTTGTGGATCAGGCATCATCGAAGTCGTCGCGGAAATGTTTCTCGCCGGTATTATCGACCAGGACGGCGTGATCGGCCCGGTTGAGGGCAAAGAGAGTAGCCGTGTTGTTTTGGAAGGGCGCACCTACGCTTACATATTGCACGAGGGCGACAAATCGATCCGAATTACGCAAAACGATGTACGTGCGATCCAACTCGCGAAAGCAGCACTACATGCAGGCACCCGCCTGTTAATCGATCGCATGGGTATCAGCAAGGTTGACCGCATCGGATTTGCCGGTGCATTTGGCAGCCACATCGACGTTAAATATGCGATGGTACTGGGATTGATCCCGGACTGTGATCTTAAGAATGTGGGTTCGGTGGGTAACGCCGCCGGTACTGGTGCACGTATTGCGTTGTTGAATTTGCCTTCTCGGCTTGAGATCGGCGAGATTCTTCCTAAGGTAGAAAAAATCGAGACCGCGATTGAGCCTAAGTTTCAGGAATATTTCATCGAGGCAATGGCTTTGCCGCATAAGATTGATCCCTATGTGGAATTATCCAAAGTTGTCACGTTGCCTGCGCCTAAGGCGAAAGTTGAGAATGGGGAAGAGGGTGGCCGTAAGAGGGGGTCGCGGAGGCGGCGGAGTCGGGTTTAGATCTTTTTTACGCCGTCATTCCCGCGTAGGCGGGAATCTTATATGTAGTGCGATATATCGAAACAGAGTTTCGCACACAAAATCTCTCAATCCTTCGTAGTAACTACCGAGTAAGTGCGCGAGTCACTTTTCTCAGCAGCGAGAAAAGTAACCAAAAGCGCCGCCCCTATGTCTTTGACTTGTGCATAAAAGCTATTGACCTATACGTTACGCACAGATTATAAGATTTATACCCATTGCCGACATATTATGTTTTGACGGCTGGTAAGGAGAAGACAAATGCTGGCAGTAAATAAATTCGTGACTCAGGCCAATGCCCAGCGCATGTCGATATCGCCACGGAATGGGCTGAAGTCCCTGGTACCATTTTTAAATCAATACACAAACGAGAAATTATTGAAATGAATAGTAGAAAAACTGTTACAAGACCAGTATCACAGAAAGATGAAAAGGCAGGACCCGGACGAACGATACAATTGGCGGGCATTACCCTGGTCGCCGCTATCGCCATCAATTCACAAACCGTCATAGCACAGAGCACGGATAGTTCGAGTACAGCTGCTGACCACAACACTAACACAATGTCCGGGGACGGGGGCAAGATGGATATGAGCATGATGTTGCGCGCCGATGGCCATGCGCCGGCTGGCGTCTCCGGGGCCGAACTTATGACGGCGGACCGGTGGATGCTATCCTACAACTACATACGCATGGAAATGGATGGCAACCTGGACGGCACGGACGGCATATCACCGGAAGAAATCGTAACCACCGTCCCTAACCTGTTTTTCGGTTCCCCGGGGCAACCACCCACGCTACGTGTCGTACCCACAGAAATGAGCACCGAAATGCATATGTTTGGGGTGATGTATGCACCAACAGACAATATAACCGTAATGGGTATGATCCCCTTTCTTGAAAAATCGATGAGTCACGTCACCTTTCAGGGCGCTGTCGGCACAACCGAACTGGGTACTTTTACCACCAGGTCCAGCGGTATTGGCGATGTCAAGGTCACAGGTTTATTTAACATTTATGAGGCGGGCACGAATCGAGTGCATCTTAATCTCGGTCTGAGTATTCCAACCGGTAGTATCGACGAAAAGGACGACGTCCTGACACCGACTGGCACGCGGCCCACGTTGCGGTTGCCCTATCCGATGCAGCTCGGATCCGGCACCTATGACCTGATGCCGGGCATTACTTACAAGGGCCGCAATAGCGATATTGGATGGGGCGCCCAGTACTGGGCAACCATTCGAACAGACGAAAACGACGAAGGCTACACGCTGGGGGACGTTCACCAGTTGACTGGCTGGACCAGCTATAGCTGGACACCGGGTGCCAGCGCATCGTTACGACTCACGGCACGCTCGGTCGACAAGATCGACGGCATCGATCCGGAGATCGTCGCACCCGTGCAAACCGCGAACCCGGACTTCCAGGGTGGCGACCGCGTCGATCTGGGTATTGGCATCAACTTTTCAGGCCAGGACGCCGGTTGGAGGGGACTCCGCCTGGGGTTCGAACTTGGTATACCTGTCCGCCAGGACCTCAATGGCCCTCAAATGGAGGCTGACTGGAACCTGACAGCCGCATTAAAGTACATGCTGTAAATTGGCCCGTCGATGGCCGATAAATGATCAAGCAATTACCATTTTTCAGATTGGTTAGCATTGGCGTTTTCGGCCGACGGCTTAGGGTAGCAAATCAATAGAGCAGGCTTCGATATCCCTGTGGCTTTCCCGTTAAATCCGCTTTCCGACCCAGTTCCTAATCCTGTGCTAGATCAGTTTTGGTGATTAGTTGAGCTTTTGGTGAAAATCGGATGTATCTTCAACGAGAAAGGTAGCCCTCATCTAATACTTCACCTGTTTGTGCATCGATCGTGAAGCGCGCCTTCGTACCTAGCATGCCCGCGTTCGTCTCGATCTCAAATCGAACGGATTGCCCGAACCAGCTGCGACGGTGTACTGCCTGCACCGGACCCGCAAACGCCCAGCCGTTCTCGGTTGCGCGTGCGATCTCGATTGCAGCTTCGCGCTCAATCATCGGCTTTCCGCTCCATATCATCTCGCCAATAACGCAGCAATTTTATTACCAAATAAAATCAACAAGCCGATCGCGACTACCCCGGAGAAAAAAGTTTGCGTCAATATTTCCATCAGTGCAATCTCATTCACGGGCTGATCTTTTTCCAGACTGCTCGACAATATTAACAAAAACAAT
>CAXMSP010000008.1:0-30628 GCA_964196225.1 uncultured Gammaproteobacteria bacterium
GTTCCTCGGCGGCGCCTACAACCAGGCCGATGCGGTGTTTCGGTTTAGCGGCAAGCAATTCGTCGATATCAGCACTCAGACCGGGCTTGAGAAAGATGACAACGATGCCACCATGGGTTCGGTGGTCATGGATATCGATAACAACGGCTACTCGGACCTGATCGTGGCCCGCGAATCCGGTGTCTGGCTGCACAAGAACAACAATGGTCGCTTTTCAACCGAAAAACTCGATGCGCCGTTATCCGCAGACACCACACCGATGTCGATCGCGATTGCCGATATCAATCGTGACGGCCACTTCGATATGTACGTCTCGGGTTATATCCGCCTCGACCTCGTGGAGGGCCAGAATATCTTCAACAAGGAAGGCTACGGCGGTACCAGCGCGATGTTGTTGAACAATGGTGATAACAGTTTCAGCGATATCACGGAGTCGTCCGGACTGTACTACAAACACAATACCTTTCTCGGTGTGTTTGTCGATTTCGACGGTGATGGCCTCGAAGATCTGGTGGTTGCGCATGATACCGGCCAGGTGCGTACCTGGAAAAACATGGGCGACAACCGCTTCAAGAATATGCCCAACCCGAATTCGGGGCAAAGCAGCTACCCCATGGGTATTGCCGTCAGCGACTACAACAACGATGGCCGGGTCGACCTGTTTTTCTCAAATGTGGGTTCGACCGCGCCCGACATGCTGGTGAAGGGAGATCTGCGCGACGACCAGGTCCTGAACAAGAAGTGGATCATGTTCGAAAACAAGGGTGATTTTAACTTTGCAGACGTTGGCCAGCAGCGCAAGGTCGCCGACTACGAGTTTTCCTGGGGTGCTGTATTCGAAGACTTCAACCTCGACGGTTTCGACGACCTTGTGGTTTCCGAAAACTTTATAGGCTGCCCGCCGCATCGGTTTCCGTTTCTGCGCCTGCCAGGTCGCTTCATGCTGCAAAACCAGAACGGCGAGTTTGCCGAGGTGGGTGCTGCTGCCGGGATCGACAACAAGTACTACAGTATCTCGCCGATTACCGCGGATTTTAATCAGGACGGTGCGCCGGATCTGGTCCACGTAAATCTCAAGGACAAGCCTCGAGCCTTCCTCAGCCAGGGGGCGAGCAATAATTACCTTAAGGTAAAACTGCCGGATACGGTGACCTCGATCGGCGCCATGGTAACGGTTACCCGGAGCGATGGCAGCCAGCTATTCAAGCCATTCATCTCCGGCGAAGGGCTGAGTTCAGATCAATCCCATGTTTTGATCTTTGGTCTGGGCGAGGGTAGCGCGTCAACTGTCGAGGTCAGTTACCTCAGCGGGCCCCCTGCCATTCAGCGAGGCGATTTTGTCAATACACAGCTGACGTTTTAACCAGGGCGAAGTGATAATCAGATGCGATTAAATTTCACCATAATGGCTTTATTGCCGCTAATCGGCATCGGATTTTGGGGCGGTTTGAGCGTGTCTTATGCCAATCTTACCGGCGAGCAGGCTTGCCCACAGCTGGCAGGCCTTGCTATCTGCTATGTCGTCGCGATTGCTTACGGATCGATGCTGGCGTCATTGTTTTTGAGACAACCCGCCCTCCACTACGCCATGTTTTTGGCCGCCTGGGTGGTTACCTTCCTGATCGCATTGCTTGGCAGCGGCCTCGAGCTAAGCCAGGGTGGCATCTGCCCCACCACCTCTTTCCTGTTGCCGCTTTGCTATGTCTCGCTCGCAATGTGCCTGGTGATTATGGGTATTTACTTAGTCGCTCGGCCCAGAAAAGGAAATAAGCTGCCGTTGATACAGCTCTAGCAACCCTGAAGATCAAAGGGATCAGTGTCGATTATTTTTGTTTGTATTTGAATGTCCGTTCCTGGCCGAACCAAGAAGCCCAGCAGGCGCGTCTTAGCGTCTCCTTTGGAGAAAACGGAGGCTCAACATCCCGATGCTAGTGACGGCAATCGACCCAGAGTAGAAAGACAGGTTTTAGCGAAATATAGGGCAACGCCCCCTTTACCTGCTGAGGTCATAATGTATAAGCTGCCAAATTTCAGGTGTAATTAATTTCAGTGGGAAAACCAGATACCCCTCAAGATCAAGACAGGCTGGAACGCAGCGTTAGCTTGTTCCAGGCTACTGTTTACGGCGTCGGCATCATTCTCGGGGCCGGGATTTATGCGCTTATTGGTGAAGCAGCGGGTATCGCGGGCAATGCACTCTGGATTTCTTTTGTCATTGCCGCTTTGATAGCCGCCTGCTCAGCAATCTCCTACGCGGAACTGTCATCGCTTTATCCCAAAAGTGCAGCAGAGTTTGTGTATGTCAAAGAAATATCCGGCTCACCGCTATTAGGGTTTGTGGTCGGATACGTGACTGTGGTTACGGGTATCATCGCCGTGGCAGCGGTGGCACTGGGATTTTCTACCTATTTTAAACTTTACCTCGACACCGATCCCGTTCTGGTAGCGATTGTTCTCATCCTGGTTGTAGCAACGCTTAATTTTAGTGGCATCCAGCAAAGCGCCCGGGTAAATACCTTGCTTACTTTTGTGGAGGCTGGGGGGCTAATATTTATAATTTTTATCGGAGCATCCTATATTGGGGATGTTGATTTACTGGCGTTCGATGCTGGGTCTGAGATTAGTGATACATCTGGCTGGAAACCGATGATGGCTGCTGCCGCCTTAATCTTTTTCGCTTACCAGGGATTCGAAGATATCGCGAATATAGCTGAGGAAACGAAATCCCCCGAGACAACAGTACCGCTTGCACTGCTACTGTCCCTATTGATCACGACGGTAATTTATATCCTGGTGGCGGTGGTCGCGGTCAGCGTGGTCCCAGCCGAGTCACTCTACGCCGCCTCCCAACTCGATAATCCAAGCGAGGGACCACTAGCGCTGGTTGCCAGTACCGCGTTGCACTCACCCATGGGGGGAAATATATTTACGATCATTGCTCTGTGTGCAACTGCCAACACGGTATTGGTGTTACACATTGTGACGTCGCGAATGATATATGGCATTGCCAGGGATAACTGTCTGCCCGAGTTCCTCGCCAGAGTAAATCGAAAAACCAAAACCCCTGTGAACGCAGTGATACTGGCAACCGTTTTCTGTGTTTTATTTACCCTTGGGGGTTCGCTCGGGGAGGCTGCAAACCTGACCAATGTAGGAGTTTTTCTGGTGTTTTTCATGGTGAATCTGATGTTGCTGTTGTATCGCTACAAAAACCGCAGTTCAGAAAATCTGAAAAAATCTTCGGTGGCGTTGGCACTTAACCTGGGCTGGTTTCCCGTTTTACCGTTTTTTGGTGCATTGTTTTGTGCCGCAATGTTACTTACCCAGTTCTGTCAACCGATGACTGTATTGGGCATATCGGTACCGATAATTCTTTATGCCCTTTTCATTACTATTTTAGCAGTACCCATCTACCTGCTATCTCGAAAGAGCCGGGGATAATCCAAACAACACAATTTAATTAATCTTATTGCTTTACCTCATTTGGGTGATGTGGCAACCGGACTTGAACGTTATAGTTATTTTCCGGGAGGAAAGCAGATGCAACGAGTTTACAAGTCGCATTCAACACCGAGGTCAACAATACCAGAACGTCACCTTGAACTGCGTATCGGTGAGGGTCTCCTCGTCCTTTTCCTGTTTACCGTTTTAGTGCTTGTTCTATTTTAATAAGCCTGTTATCGCCGCATAACTAAACAATCCACAATCGCTTAAAAACCGGTTCTGATCGGTTGCGCATCAGCGATTTGCTGTTTTCTTCGCCCTGTAGTCATCACATATGCCCCTGCAAGATTCGAAGGATGCGGCCTTCAATCCAGCTGTGCGCCGCCAGGTTTTCGATGAATCCGCAGTGCCCGCCATAACGATGGGTTTCGATCTGCAAATTTTGAACCGGATCAATTCGTTTCAGGTCATCGACAGGAATGATTGGATCATCTTCAGCAGCGATCAGGTAGGCCGGCATCGCCATTGAAGCCAGGCGGTCACCAACCAGGGCATAGGCCGCAAAATAGTCCCCGACATCACTATAGATCGTATGCTGAGGAATAAAAATTCGGTTCAGATCATCGAGGGATCTTGCGCTTGCGAGTTCTTCACCATAGTCGAATTCGGGAAAGCAATGCAGCTTTCTTTGCAAAGAACTATGCCAGCGTTTAAAAAAATAACGCTCGTAGGCAAAAAAGCCGTTATTGAGGGCATCCATCGCACGCGCCGGATCAATCGGCGGACAAACCGCGATACTCGCATCGAGACCAATCTCAGTTCCCGCATCGGTCGCAATTCGCAACGCAAAGCTCCCACCCAGCGAAAACCCGGCAAGAAAAACATGTTCGTAAGCCTGGGCGGCAACAAAATCCTGTAACGCGCTTGCCACCTCCGGTGAGCGCGTCGAGTTGAACAATTCCGGGTTTAAGTGATGCGAGTCGCCATGATCACGCAGATTAACGCGTAGCACGTCGAAACCCTGCGCCAGCAGACTCGCGGCCGTGGTGACCAGGTAGGATGAACGGCTCGAACCCTCCCAACCGTGCAGGAGAATCACGAGGGCCGAACGACCGTTAGGCGCATGGTCGAGATCCGCCAGCAGGCGTGTGCCGTCTTCAGCCTGCAGAATCAAATTCTCGGAGCTCAGGCGTTTCAGAATTTTCTGCGCACGCAGCTTGCGTGGACCCTGGCTGTTGAGCACGGTCTGCACATGCGCATTGCGCAGATAGCGCGGGGATTTGTACACGGTTGAGTCTTTCACCTGGATTCCGGTTTTCCTATCGGGTTACGTTTACGAGATCTGTTATAGCGAGATTAAGACAAAAATGCTTTGCTTCGGCAACTTTGAATTTATACTGGTGCCTGGCAAACAGCATTCTGACCTGAACCAATGACTAGCAAACCTGAATCATACAAACCAATTTCCGGCAATGACCTGCCGCGCTTTGCGGGTATCGCAACTTTCATGCGCCTGCCCTATGTTAACCCACGCGATGCCGACGAGGTCGATATTGGCCTGATCGGCGTCCCCTGGGATGGCGGTACCACCAATCGCGCTGGTGCTCGCCACGGGCCACGCCAGATTCGCGACCTGTCGACGATGGCGCGCAACGTTCACCACTCGACCGGAATCAAGCCTTTCCATCTCTGCAACTGTGCCGATCTCGGCGATTCGCCGGTCAACCCGGTCGATATCGACGACACGCTGGCACGCGTCGAAAAATTTTATACCACGGTGGTGGACCAGGGAATCATGCCGCTTAGCGCCGGCGGTGATCACTTGATTACGCTGCCGGTGATGCGAGCGCTTTGCCGTGATGAGCCTGTCGGCATGGTGCATTTCGATGCCCATACCGATACCTTGGACCGATACTTCGGTGAATCGAAGTATACGCACGGCACTCCGTTTCGACGTGCGATCGAAGAGGGCCTGCTGGATCCGAAACGCACCGTACAAATCGGCATTCGTGGCGCGCTTTACAGCGATAAGGACAAGCAGTGGGGACTGGACCAGGGCATTCGCGTCATCGAAATCGAGGAGTACACCGATATGGGGATCGAAGCGGTCATCGCCGAAGCACGGCGCGTGGTCGGTGACGGCAAGACTTACATCAGCTTCGATGTCGACGCGCTGGATCCGGTATATGCGCCGGGTACCGGCACTCCCGAGATCGGCGGCATCACGACCTACGATGCCCTGCAGATGATTCGCGGCTTGCGCGGGCTCAACCTCGTTGGTGGCGACGTGGTCGAAGTTTCCCCACCCTTCGACATGTCAGGCAACACCGCCCTGGTAGCAGTGACGATAATGTTCGAAATCCTGTGCCTGCTGGCCGAGCATTCGAGCCAACGCAAAGACGTTTGACTAACCGATCAATCCGACGATAACCGGATAAAGAGTGGCCAATAACAATAAAGCCATTGAGTAGTTGAAAGTTCGCAATCTACCTTCGCTGCCAAGGAGTCGTTGCATCTTGCTCCCCAATAGTACCCAGACGAATACTGAAGGCATGTTGATAATGCCGCAGATAAGCGCGATAAGTCCGACCGCTGCCAGGCTTTGCGATGGCGCATAAACCGTTACCGCTGTCAGCGCCATCGCCCATGCCTTGGGATTTACCCACTGAAACAAGGCGGCCTGCAGGGAGGTAAACGGTTTACCACCGAATTTGGTTGCGACAGGTTTTGCGGTTGCGATCTTCCATGCGAGGTAACTCAGATAAGCAATGCTGCAAACCCGCAATATGTCGTGACTGACTGGATAGTCTTCAAATAGCTGCATCAATCCGGTTCCGACCAGGATAACCATCAACACAAAACCAAACACCACGCCCAGCAAATGCGGGATAGTGCGCCAGACGCCGAAGTTGGCGCCGGATGTCATCAGCATCAGGTTATTGGGGCCCGGGGTAACTGAACTCACAAACGCGAAGGTACAAAGGGCAGCCAGGATTTCAATACTCATAGCTGTAATGCTACCTCTTCGTTATTCAATTTTGATTGCAAATAATGTTGGTATTTAAGAAGATGAACAATATATGATTAAATTTGATCGATATAACCAGAATATATTGCGCGAACTACAAGAAAATGGTCGGATCAGCAATATCGAACTTGCCGACCATGTAGGTCTATCACCCTCCGCCTGCCTGCGACGCGTACAGGATCTGGAAAAGTCCGGAGTGATCGCTGGTTATCGAGCGGTCCTCGATCACGAAGCCCTCGGCATGGGCTTTACCGCCTATCTCGGCATAGGGTTGGCGGATCACACCATGCCATCCCAGGTCGCCTTCGAGCAGGCCATGCAGGACTCCGATGCGGTTCGCGAATGCCACAATATTACCGGCGCGATAGAGTACCTGGTGCGTGTTGAGGTCGCCGACATAGCCGCCTACAAAACGTTTCACGCCGAAGTGCTCGGCGCCCTACCACAGGTCAATTCTATTACTACCTACGTGGTGATGGATTCACCGAAAAACCTGCGTGGGTAAGAACAGGAATCAGTTACCTGAAAATTGGTAGGCTGGTAGTCGTTTTTCGAGAAGAGTCAGGGGTTGTCAGCCATCGCGATTGCTTCGATCTCGATCAGCATCCCTTCGTAGGCAAGACAGCGAAATTGAATTCCGGTTCTGGTCTTCAGGAAATTCTGCCTTTTTAGACATCCTTTTTGTTGGCGAGCGCCAGCATCGCGTGCAACAGCACGTTGCAGCCCGCCTCGAGATCTTCGGGTTCGGCGCTTTCCTGTTCGTTGTGGCTGAGCCCGCCCGCGCAAGGCACGAATATCATCGAGGTCGGCGCGACCTGGCACACCTGGCAGGCATCGTGCCCGGCGCCAGACACGATTCGTTGATGGCTATAATCCAGCGCCTGCGCCGCGTGTTCAACTGCAGAGATACAGGTGGTATCAAATTTAACCGGCGGGCAATGCCAGATTTCCTCGATATCGCATTCGACCCCGAGCTTATCGACGCAATCGGTCACGCAGACCTTTAACTTTTGCGTCATTTCAGCAAGCACCGCATCGTCCGGATTGCGGATATCGACGGTCAGAAAGACTTCGCCCGGGATGGTGTTGCGCGAGTTTGGCATAACCGACATTTGACCGACGGTGCCGACCCCATCGGGTGCATATTCCAGGGCCAACAGTTTCACCATCGAGATAATCTCGGCTGCTGCGACCAGCGCATCGCGCCGCCCGGGCATCGGTGTCGACCCGGCATGCGAATCCTGGCCCTTCAGGGTAAGGTCGAACCAGCGCTGTCCCTGCCCGCCGACCACCACGCCTACTTGCCGGTTCTCGGCCTCGAGAATCGGCCCCTGCTCGATATGTGCTTCGAGTAGCGCGCCGATCGGATTACTACCGCAGGGTATATCGCCCATATAACCAATGCGTTTTAATTCGTCGCCGAGACTTTTCCCATCGCTGTCGGTAATCGACCAGGCGTAGTCTTTTTCAAACAGTCCGGCGTATACGCCGGAGGCAATCATAGCGGGGGCGAAGCGCGAGCCTTCCTCGTTGGTCCAGACCACGACTTCAACCGGCGCCTCGGTCGTGACATTATTGTCGTGCAGCGTACGCAAGGTTTCGAGTGCCGCCAGCACGCCGTAGATGCCATCAAACTTACCACCATGCGGCTGGGTATCGAGATGACTGCCGGCAACCACTGGGGCCAGGTCATTACTGCGCCCGGCGCGGCGCGCAAAGATATTGCCCATATCGTCAATCCTGATACTGCAGCCTATCTCTTCACACCAGCGGATAAATAAATCCCGCCCTTCGCGGTCTTCGTCGGTCAAGGCCAGGCGACAGGACCCGCCCTGTTCGCCCGGGCCGATTTCTCCGATCGCCATGATGCTGTCCCAGAGGCGCTGACCGTCAACGCGCAGATGTGCTGTTTCACTCATAATTAAACCTGTACCGGATCCCGTTTAAGCGCCTGACAAAGACAATGTACTCCACCGCCGCCCAATGTAAACATAGACATGTCCGGCGCAAACACTTCGTAACCCCGGGCGCGCAAATCCTGATTGAGTTTGACGCTGCCGACAGGTCAGGACGCTCAGTCTGGCACAAAATCAAGGCGACGAAAATTACCGGGAACCCTGTATTTCATTGATTTTGCTGATATATGGGCTGTACCGACAGTATCAAACTGCTGCAAATAACAGTTTTACATCTCGTACCTCAATAGTTACCATCGCCCGACTGACGAATTTTTGTTCGTAATCAGTGAGTCGTATATAAGCCGTTATCAATAAAGACGGTTATATTTTTTAAGATGTACCTTCAATAACCGAGGAGAAGTAAATGAATCTCAAAAACACCCTGACGGGTGCTCTTGTAGCCGTCAGCATGGGCGCGACCAGTATTGCCAGTGCCGCTGATGTTGTCATCGGCGTACCCAACTGGCCATCCGTAGCCGCAACCGCGAATATCCTTAAAGTCGTGATCGAAGAGAATCTCGGCCTCGACGTCGAGCTGCAAAACGGCACCAATCCGATCGTTTTCGAAGCGATGGATTCAGGCTCCATGCATGCGCATCCCGAGGTCTGGATGCCGAACCAGCAGAACCTGCACGATACCTTCGTCAAGAAAAAAGGCACCGTTGAGATGAATTCGAACGGCGTTGCTGCCTTCCAGGGCATGTGTGTGCCCAAAGCACTGGCGGATAAACACGGCATCAAGTCGATCGATGACCTGACCAATCCGGACGTCGCGGCACTGTTCGACACCGACGGTGACGGCAGGGGTGAAGTCTGGATCGGTGCTCCCGGCTGGGCTTCCACCAATGTCGAAAAAATCCGCGCCAAGTCTTATGGCTACGACCAGACTTTCGAGCTGACCGAAAGCGACGAGACGCTCGCCTATGCGAACCTCGACAACGCCATCAAGGGCAGTAAGCCCTGGGTCGGTTTCTGCTATACGCCGCATTACGTTTTCGTTTTGCACGACATGCAGGTACTCGAAGAACCGGCTTATGACGCCTCACAGTGGAAAGTGGTACAACCCACCGACGATCCAAATTGGCTGGCAGTCTCCACGGCTGGCACCGCGTGGGATACCGCATACCTCCACCTGCATTTCGCCAAGTCAGTTGAAAAGAAACATCCCGAAGTGGCGAAGCTGTTCAGAAATATGAAACTCACTACCGATGAAGTCTCGGAGATGACTTATGCGCTTGTGATCGATAAGAAAGATCCGGCTGCATACGCGGCCGACTGGGTAAAGAAAAATGAGGATCAGGTAATCAGCTGGCTGACTAACTGACACTCGAACTAACAGTATAAAAATAACTGCCCGTTACCGTCCTCATGGCGGTAGCGGGCTAGTCGTCAGCTGGTCTAACAGCGGGCTAATAGAGGGGGGACGCAACTATGACTGAATCGACTGAATCGGTCGTCAATATAAGCAATGTCTGGAAGGTTTTCGGCGAACAGGCAGACGCTGCCATCAAAGCGATCAAGGACGAAGGCATTGGCAAAGCAGAGGTGCTTGAGCGCTACGGCTGCGTAATCGGTGTTCAGGATGCGACTTTCGACGTTCCCCGAGGTGAAATATTCTGCATCATGGGCTTGTCCGGCTCGGGCAAGTCGACCCTGGTGCGCCACATCAACCGTCTAATCGAACCGTCCTCCGGTAATATCGAGGTTTTGGGTCGTAACGTATCGAAACTCAACGAAAGCCAATTGCGGGAACTGCGTGCCAACCATATCGGCATGGTGTTCCAGCACATGGCGTTGTTGCCGCATCGCTCGGTGCGTGACAATGTCGCTTACCCGCTCGAAATCCGGGGCGTTGCCAAATCCAAGCGTTGGGCAGTATCTGACCATGCATTGCAACTAGTCGACCTGGTCGGATACGAGGACAGGCTGCCGAAGGAGTTATCCGGCGGTATGCAGCAGCGGGTCGGCATTGCGCGTGCATTGGCCTCGGACCCGGAAGTGCTGCTGATGGACGAACCCTTTTCTGCGCTCGATCCACTGATCCGCATGCAGCTGCAGGACCAGTTCAAGGCGCTGGTCGCTCAGCTTCAGAAAACCACGCTGTTTATTACGCACGACCTCGATGAGGCAATTCGAATCGGTCACCGTATCGCGATCATGAAGGACGGCATCATCGTGCAGATTGGCACACCTGAGGATATCGTCATGAACCCGGCCGATGACTACGTGCGTGAATTCGTGCAGGGTATTTCGAAGTTAAAACTGGTTAAAGCGCACTCGATTCTCGAGCCGCTGGAAAGTTATACGGGCAATCTTGACGGGGCGCCACGAGCTGATGAGTTAGCCGATCTGGACCAGCTGATTAACCACGCTGTTGGCACCGATCTACCCGTGGTCATTACCTCGGACGGTCGTGATATCGGTGTGGTAACAAAACCGAGGCTGCTTCGAGGCATTCAGGGGGGTAAAGACCAATGAACGACATAGAAGAGACTACCACGGTTGTCGCCGCCTCGGATATCGAGGTTGACCACGCCACGCTCGACGCATCGATCAAGGAATTTGCCGGCGACAACGGCGAGTATTACGCGGATAAATTCCAGCGCATTCATTCCTCGACCGGAATGTTGCCTAACACCTTCAATCCGATCGCCGCAATTCTCGGTCCCATCTGGGCCGCTGCACGGGGCGTCTGGGGCATGTTCTGGGGGTTCCTGATCCTCGAAATGATCGCCTGGGTACAGATCGGCAGGGGCTGGTGGGGAGATCCCGGAGCTTCGCTTTTCGAACGCGCCGAAAAACAACGCGAGCGCGCGGCCGGCTTCCTCGAGCGAGCAGAGGCAGCGAAGCTCGAGGGTGCAGACCCAAGCCGCTTCGAAAAGCTGGCTGAAAATATTGGCAACGCCGCCGAAAAGAGCGAAGCGCTTGGTGTTGCCGCAAGCTCCCAAGCCCTGCAAATATTGGTTACTGGAATCCTGTTGCTGCTGCTGTTTAAGGCGATCCAGGGTTTTTACGCAAATTCCATTTACGAAAAACAGTACAGCCGCTGGCGCGTTGACCACAAGACGGTCGATAGCGGGCGCAAGCTCAAGAACAGCATACTCGGTATCGCGCTCGTAGCTTTGATCGGGCCCCTGACGATTTATAAGTTCACCGTGGACAGTCCCCTCGAAGTCCTCAATACCTTTCCCGAAAAGCAGGTGTCTTCGGTTTTTCTGGATTCAGCCGAGGGCACGCTGTTCACCGAACTTGCGGGCTGGCTGGAACAGAAAATCGACAACGCCGCCATCGCCGGCGCGGGCGCCTTCGACAGCGTCACCGCAAGCGTGCGCTGGGTACTCGACGCTCTGAGCCTGGCCCTGATCGGTACGCCGTGGCCGGTGGTAATGCTGGTCATATGTGTTGTCGCCTGGCGTGCCGCGGGACCCCGGGTTGCCATTTTCACGGCGGCCTCGCTCGCCTATATTTCAATGCTGGGCTACTGGGAAGTGGCGATGGAAACCGTTGCACTGGTAGGTGCGGCCGTGTTCATCTGCGTAATCTTCGGTATTCCGCTGGGCATCTGGTTTGGTAAATCGAGGCGCGCCTACAACGCGGCGGAACCGGTACTCGATTTGATGCAGACGCTTCCGGCCTTCGTTTACCTGATTCCGATCATCGCCTTCTTTGGCACCGGCAACCCACCCGGGATCCTGGCGACCATCATTTTCGGAATGCCTCCGGTCATTCGTTTGACCTCGCTTGGCGTGCGTGGCGTGCCCGACACGATCAAGGAAGCGGCGGTGGCGTTTGGCGCCTCGCGTTTTCAGTTGCTGAAAGACGTGGAAGTACCGCTCGCCCTGCCTTCGATCATGACCGGTGTTAACCAGACTATCCTGATGTGCCTGTCGATGGTGGTTATAATCTCGCTGATCGGCGGCGGCGGTCTCGGTAAGGTCATTCTCGAGTCACTGCAGTATGCGGCCAAGGGACCGGGCCTGCTCGGTGGTTTCGCGATCCTGTTCGTTGCCATGGTCATCGACCGCATCGTGCAAGGTGCATTCCGCCGCAAGGACCAGGAATTATAGCAAGGCGGTTTCAATTCAACGTTTTGCGGAAGTAAACCCGGTCGAAGCCGTCTTCGACGCGCCGATCAAACTGCTCAAAGCCGAGCCTGGGGTAAAGCTCCAGGTTCTCGGTCATCCTGGCATTGGTATATAACTCTACACGGGTATAGCCATCTTGCTGCGCCTTTTGCTCGACAAACCGGATTAATCTTGAGCCGATACCGCGGTTCTGAAACCCGGGAGTCACCGCGACATTTTCCAGATGCACGTGGTCCTGTTCAGGATAAAAGACAACGAAACCCACAATCTGGCCATCTTCCTGTGCAACATACAGATGACCTTTTCCGATCGAAGCGGCAAAGTTTGCAACCATGGGCGCGGGTTCACGTCCGATGCGCTCAACATACAGTGTGTATGCCGCAACCGCACAGGTTTCTATTTCCGGTAGCTCGGAAATGGTGGCTTTACGAATTCCAGTCACATGGCACCTGTTCCATAATAACGCCCTGGTGCACGGCAAGACCTGATACTAGGAGCCCTTAGCCCAATCCTGACTGATACGTTCGTTTATCTTTTTAAACTGGTCGATCAACAGATCGCAATCGAGTTGGTTCGAGCTACAAAGTGCATCCATCTTGATCAAAATCTCATCATCCCTTTTAACTATCTCTCTGCGAATTGCGCTTGGATGTGCCGGGTGATCGTCAGGCGTAAAAGACCAGAGTATATATTTGCCATCACCTTTTTGATTGAAAATTGTCCAGCCTTCATACTCCTTCATGCCCACAGCGGGATCTGCTGTTAGCGCGTTAAAAGCTTCCTCAATTGTCGCGTAGCCTATGGGTGACGGCTCCGCAACCTGTTGCGCCACCGCGACCGGCAGGTATAACAGAGCTACCAGGAACAAGCTGAAACGATGCATAATTTTTCCTTAAAGGTTACGCTATTGTATCAGCCGCTAAGAGGCAGTCTCTCCTAGCCAGCCGGTGCCCTTGCCGATCACATCCTCGAGCATTGAGATTTCGCGCGCAAGCTCGCGTGACAGGTTAATCATCAGCAAACCAAAATCAGCGGGGAAGTTTAAACGCAAGTCATAGAATTGATTACTGCTTATATCCAGAATCAGGCTCTCCTCGGCTGCAACATCGATTCCATTATGGGGAATAAGACCGATCATCAGATCAAAACCTAACTGTTCGCCCGCGCAGAAATATCGGGTCAGGACATCGCTTTCTTCACTGTGTTTATAAAATGCGAACCTGCCCTGCAGCACCACCTCGAATTCAGATGCTATCTGATCCAGGCGGGTAATATACTCACCCCTGGCAAAGCGCCTGATCAAGCCATTGGTCAACATATCGACGATGGCTTCATCGGAAAGGGCGCCGAAAGTAGAAAGCTCTCGCAGGTAGGGAAGTCCCAGCGTTTCGATCGTCTCGTGAGCATCTAGTATTTCCATCGCATCACCTCTGACCAGAATTATGTATCATATGCTGTTATTAGGGTATTTCCTGTGATTTAAGACAATAAAAAGCAAAACCAGTTTTACTGATGGATTCCAGATATTGCGATTTTCTGACCTTGCTGGTTTCTCTGGGGCTATTTCATTATGGGACGAAATTCATGACCGCCGCGTTGATAGAGCTTGCGTGCGATCGTATGCGTATTATCCTGGCCAAGGACACGGCCTTAAGAGGCCACGCAAATCAATATGATGTATTGATGAATGGTACAATCGACAGGTCGGTGCGTGACCAGATAACCAGCGCCGAAATAACAAGTTAACCGGCCGTTACAGAAAATTTACCCGGATAAAATAACAAGGTTTTGATTCAAATGAATTGCCTGGACAAATATCGCAGCAAACTCATTAGTCAGCTCAACAGGGACCTCAGAATTATTCTTGTGAGACCTGAAGAAGAGCCGGTGCATGATTTCAGAGTTGGAATGAAGCGACTTACCGCCCTTTACTTCTTTCTTAACGAGGTCGATCCCGAGCTAAAAACCAGGAAAATGCTCAAGCCCTACCGCAAGTTGGCAAAATCTATTGGCGTCATTCGCGACGGACATATCGCCGTGCATTTAATCCAGGAACTGGATGATGTTTGTGTTGCCGATAAAAGGGTTCTGGTTAATGCAATAAAATCTAAATCAAGAAATGATTATCGTTCATTTAAAAGAACCATTCAGGCCAGTCCGCTTACCCGGGTAAGCGTTCCTACCATCAGATCGCTGGGCTTATCCGAAAGAGCCATCCTGCGGCAAAAACCGGTCGCGCTGAAAGGGCTTTTATCCCAAATCATGAGCACCAGTCCGCGCATGACCGCTGAACAATGGCACAAGAAACGAATACTGATGAAGCGATATCATCATAAGCTCGATGCATTTTATTTCTGTCCGGGTCATACCTCGGATGAAAACGAATTGAAGCAGATAAAAATACTCGAGCAACTGCTTGGCGACTGGCACGACCGCATCATCGTCGCTGAGATCCTGCCGATACTCAAAGGAGCCGAAGCGGAAGCAGACCGCACGATCGCGATCATGCGGAAACAAGACAAGATATTGCTGGGATCGGCAAAAATTTACCTGAACAAATATAAAAAATGGCACCAAAGCAATTAGCCGCTGAAATGAGGACAATCACGCCATAGAAACTTGGACATAAATAACCCCCGCAACAAGTTCGTCATTCCGGCGAAGGCCGGAATCCATCTTTGAGGTTTCAAAAGGCTTCGGTTGTTAACACGCCATCGGAGAGAGGGATAGACTCTAAACGCGATTGCGGCTCGCGTTTTGACCCCTGCGGGGCGCCTGCGGCGGACCAAATCGACGCATAGCGTCGTCCCGGAAACCGCGCAGCGGTTATCCGGGATCTCGCAAATTTCTGACTTTGAAATGGATTCCGGATAAGCCCTGCGGGCTTTCCGGAATGACGAAGGTACGGAGACCTTCTATGTCTGGCGGTGGATGCAATCTAACGCGAACTAGTCTCCCGCAAAATCCTTATTAAACAGGAAAATACAGGGAAATTACCTCTACTTAGCGCGATGTGTTATGCCACGGCCACCCTAAACTATTGAATAATCGTTTAAATATGTCTCAAGATATTTTTGGTTTTTGTAATATTAGGGAATTATCAGGGAAAGGTAGTTAACTTGTCAGTACCTGTACCTACTGTGCTTTGGGCTGAAAGATTCCACCATTTTTAACTTCGTCCAATATCAGCTCGACGAGCTCAAACTGTGATTGCGAATTGACGTCCTCGAAATAGACATGACTGGGCCAGGGATCCATAACAAAATTGTGTTCAGGTAATTCGATGGCTTCGCACACGCGTTTGATCGATTCGACACTGGACCGCGCATATTCGGTAATTTCCAGCTTCGCGGTTTCCAGGTCGCCTATGCTGTTGCGGTCGATTTGAGGTGAGCCGATTCCTGCCGTCAAGGGGAGGTTTCGTTGTATGGATTGATCGGCATAGAATGATACATCCACCTTATCAGCCTCAAGCCGCATGATGAATCTCGGACAAACGCTAACCTTCGCTTCCGTCAGCTCCATCAATCCAATGCCACTCTTCTTTTCTCCTCTGGCCGGTCTGCGTCTCGAGACACGGGCTTTTTTGGTCACCTTCGAGACATAATCACCGCGGTAATTGTTATCGTATATACGATCGGCATAGAGTTTGTCTTTAATCATGTATTGTATCGCGCGAATCGACATTTTCGTGCAGTTTTCCGCGCCGATAAAGAAAGGTGAACCCGACGCATCTGACAATTCAATCCAGCCGTTCGGGAAAGTCTCGATATGATGATCCATCCAGGGCCCCAGCACTTTATCCGCCAGGTGGTCCAACAGCGCATTGACATTATCAAGATCATGAACCACATCAGCCAGTAAGGGTTCCTGTCCATAGATATCCGCGGCGAGGCTATAGGGCGCCGAGATTTGCAGTAAAGGCGGCAAACCGGTTAATGCTTCGGTAATACGTGTGATATTGTCGATTACCTTCGGAACACCCGTCGAAAAATCGGGCGTTTCGAGCGACCGCCAGTTATCTTTGTTGATCAACGGTGCATCAGGATCGCATCCTGGGGGAAAGCGATCGGGGTACATCATTACCTGGCCAAGTGGTTCGCAGGTGAATGCATAGAGCGCCCAGGTTACGTACATTTTCTTGACACCCATAAGCCGGCAGACTGCCAGATTGGCCCTCACATATCTCCACGGATCGGTCTTGTAATAATCTTCAGACTGGATGCCATACAAATCATGCAATATGGTAAGCGCCAGCATATGCACCGAAGCCGTTGCATGGATTTCATTAGATGGCACGGGTACCGCGAAATTGGCATCGAAATCGCCTGCGAGGGTCGCATCGAAGATTGCCGTCAATTCGCGTTTTGCTTCGGCATCACCGGATTGCCAGCGTGCAAGAAGGTGAAGCCCGGTGGGGTAAGAATATTCTTCGATATTAGCCATGGTTCTGTTGCTCCCTACTCTACTTAGGTTTTGCCAAACATGCTTTGAACCCCAGTCTATCCAATAATGGAATCATTAATATGCCCATTATCTAAATATTAATATACCCATTTGGAGAAAGTCATGCCGAAGTCCCCAGGCGGGGTATTGACAAGTTAACTAATGAGAGTGGGCTGGGGCACCACAATTAGTAGTGTTTTAGCATGGATAGAGGATTAGAAACCCCACATTGACCTCTGTTCTCGACATTCCAATGCATCAAATTCCCACTTGGCAGGCACGAAAATGGTTAACTTGTCAGTACCCCACAGACAGTTAAAAATCATACTAATTTCGTTTTTAATTACCCACTTTGAAGTCGGTTTTGGTTGAAATATGGAACGCATTCACCACTAAAATTTATAGCAAATAGTTTCCACACAGCCTCGTAGGCGGGAATCTTGAAAATACGGCGCGCTTGCAAGTCTGAGCGTGGTTCTGATAGTCTCGTGCAGTCCGTTGGGGTGCCGCGAGGCTGAGAGGATTCATCCAACCCATCGAACCTGATCCGGATAATGCCGGCGAAGGAAACGGAGTGCTGCCATCCCATACCACGCTTCCGAATCCCGCCGACGAGACGAGGAATTTGGCGGGTGCCATCAGAACACATTCATAAATACCCTGATCGCGAAATCGCGATTGCGTTGACCATTGCCGGCTCCGATAGCGGGGGTGGTGCGGGTATCCAGGCGGATCTGAAAACCTTTTCCGCGTTGGGTGTTTACGGCGCCAGCGTCATTACCGCAGTCACCGCGCAAAATACGATTGCGGTCACCGATGTACATGCCATTCCGACGGCCACGGTAGCCGCGCAAATTGACGCGGTATTGCAGGATCTCGACGTTGGCGCCATCAAAATCGGCATGCTGTCGTCGCCTGACATAATCGAAACCGTCGCCAGCGCAATCTCGGGTTTCAAGGGTCCGGTGGTACTCGACCCGGTGATGGTTGCGAAATCGGGTGATGCGCTGCTGCAGCCGAATGCGATCGACGCATTGCGCAAGCACCTGGTTGCACGCGCCACGCTGATAACGCCGAACCTGCTCGAAGCCGCGACCTTGCTGAACTGTGAACCGGCGGACAACGACCACGCCGTCACTGAACAGGGTAAGGCTCTACTGGCCGGGGGCGCGAGGGCAGTTCTGATGAAAGGGGGTCATTCAGACGGTGATATCTGCATCGACCATTTGATTAGCGAAGCCGCATCGCTCAGCCTAAGCGCAAAGCGTATCGCAACCCGTTGCACACATGGCACCGGCTGTACCCTGTCTGCCGCGATTGCCGCGCAACTGGCGCGCGGATATTCTTTGCCCGAGGCGGTTAGCAGTGCACATGAGTATCTGCAAAAGGCGATCGCCGAAGCCGAACGGCTCCAGGTAGGCAGCGGACACGGCCCGGTTCACCATTTTCACGCACTGTGGGCGCACTCCTGATGGAGATAGCCATCATCGGCGCTGGAGTGGCGGGCCTTTGCTGTGCCTGCGAGTCGGTCGACCGTGGCCTGTCGGTCGATTTGTACGAGCAATCAAACGCGATCGGCGAAGCCGCCTGTTCGTGGTACGCGGGCGGCATGCTGGCGCCCTGGTGCGAGGCTGAATCTGCCGAAGCGGTCGTCATCGAATGGGGGCAGCATGCAATCGCCTGGTGGGATTCGCATGTCAGTCCACTGGTTCGCAACGGCAGCTTGGTGCTGTCGATGCAACGTGATCGCAATGAACTGAACCGCTATGCACGAATGACATCGCAACATCGCTGGCTGGACGCCGCAGCAATCGATGCGCTGGAACCCGATCTTGAAAACCGTTATCAACGCGGTTTGTTTTTTGCCGACGAGGCGCATCTCGACCCGCGCCGGTCACTGCAACAGTTAGCCCAGTATTTCCTGGACCACGGCGGACGATTGCACATGGATGAAAGCCCGGAAACGGATGATTTCGACCAGCAACGGGTTATCGACTGCCGTGGATACGCCGCACGCGATGAGCTACCCCGGCTACGCGGCGTCAAAGGTGAAATGCTGCTGCTAGAGACGCAGGAAATAAAACTGTCGCGCCCGTTGCGATTGCTGCATCCGCGATATCCGGTCTACCTGGTGCCGCGCGAGAATGGTCAGTTCATGCTCGGCGCCACGATGATTGAAAACGATGAGCGCGATCGGATCAGCGCCCGCTCGATGCTCGAACTACTGAGTATGGCGTACGCGATACACCCGGGATTTGCCGAGGCGGAAATTATCGAAATCGGCGTCGACGTACGCCCCGCATTTGACGACAACCTGCCGGATGTCATGCGCCGTGGTGAAAAGCTGTATCTGAACGGACTGTATCGGCACGGATTCCTGCTCGGCCCGGCAATGGCGCAACGCGCGGTCAACGCGTTACTGGATGAGCAGTGTTTTGCGGAGCTGCGCCAATGCGCATAGAACTGAACGGAGAGACCTTAGAAGTTCGCGAAACCTGCCTCAGCGAAATTCTGCGCGAATGCGGATACCAGGACGCGCGCATCGCAACCGCGTTAAATGGAGAAATCGTGCATAAACAATCGCGCCACGAAACCTGGCTTAACGAGGGTGACCGACTTGAAATCGTCGCGCCGATATTTGGAGGATAACTAGTGATGTCTGAAACCCCGGTGGTCAGTTTCTATGGAGAGTCGCTGCATAGCGCGCTGCTGCTCGGCACGGCGCGTTACCCGTCCCCGGCCGTGCTGGCCGATGCGATTCGGGCCTCAGGCGCCGAAGTGGTTACCGTGTCATTGCGCCGGGAATCGGGCAAAGGCGGCGCCGCCGGGCAGAAATTCTGGCAATTGATCCAGGACCTCGGCGTACGCGTGCTGCCGAATACCGCATCCTGCTATTCGGTCAAGGAAGCGGTCACGACCGCGCAGATGGCGCGCGAGGTATTTGAAACGCGCTGGATCAAACTCGAAGTCATCGGTAATACCGATACCTTGCAACCCGATATTTTCGGTCTCGTCGAAGCGGCCCGCATCCTCAGTGAAGACGGATTCCAGGTATTCCCCTATTGCACCGAAGACCTGGTGGTGGCGGAAAAACTGTTGCGGGCGGGTTGCGAAGTGCTGATGCCCTGGGCATCGCCGATCGGTTCCGGGCGCGGCCTCAATAATCCTTACGGCCTGAGTACGCTGCGCGCGCACTTTCCCGACATTCCACTGGTCGTCGATGCCGGTATCGGATTGCCCTCGCATGCGGCGCAGGCGATGGAAATGGGTTGCGATGCGGTATTGCTGAACACGGCGGTGGCTCGAGCCGGAGATCCGGTTGGCATGGCAGGCGCATTTCGTGATGCCGTTCGGGCCGGGCGCGCAGCGTATCTCGCCGAGCCGATCGAAATGAGCGATATGGCCGAACCCTCTTCTCCGGTGATCGGCAAGGCGTTTCTTTCATGACCGCGACCAGGCTCGATCCTTTCTACCCGATTGTCGACGCTTGCAACTGGCTGGAGCGCCTGCTGCCGCTCGGCGTCAAACTGGTTCAATTACGCATCAAAGATTTGCCCGAAACTGAGCTTCGCGCGCAGATTACGAATGCAAAAGCCCTGTGTGCGCAGCACCAGTGCCAGCTAATCTTGAACGATTACTGGGAACTGGCGATCGAGCTGGGCTGTGATTACATCCACCTCGGCCAGGAAGACGTGGATGGCGCTGACATGGACGCAATCCGCGCAGCCGGCATCCGCTTTGGACTCAGCACCCATAGTCACGAAGAGCTTGCGCGTGCGCTCGGTATTTCACCCGACTATATCGCGCTCGGCCCCGTATACTCGACCATCCTCAAAAAAATGCCCTGGTCGCCACAGGGGCTGGAGCGGATCCGGGAGTGGAAACAGCGGATCGGCGACGTTCCACTGGTTGGTATCGGCGGTCTTAACCTCGAGCGCGCCGATGGTGTACTTGCAGCCGGGGCCGACGTGGTCTCGGTCGTCACCGATATAACATTGAATGAAGATCCCGAAGCACAAACCCGACGCTGGCTAGCGTTGACTGAAAAATACCGTCTACCGGATTGCTGACTTAACCCTTAAATAACCGAGATTTGAAATGTGAGACTGATTACTGCGCTGGCTTTACTGGTTGTTTCGACCCAGTCCGTTGCGGCGGACAAAATGACGCTGATCCTGGACTGGTTCATCAATCCGGATCACGGTCCGATTATCATCGCCGAGGAAAACGGTTACTTTGCCGAATTGGGCCTCGAAGTCGAGATCGTGGCGCCGTCCGACCCGTCCGATCCGCCAAAAATGGTGGCTGCGCGCCAGGCGGAACTCGCGATTTCCTATCAACCGCAATTGCATTTGCAGGTCCACCAAGGCCTGCCCTTGATTCGAGTCGGCACGCTGGTCGCGACGCCGTTGAACTGTCTGCTGGTGCTGGCCGATGGACCGATTAAGTCGATTGCCGATTTGAAAGGAAAGAAAGTCGGGTTTTCTGTAGCGGGCGTCGAAGAGGCCTTGTTGGCCGCTATTTTGCGCCTGCACGGGCTTGATTTCGACGATATCGAACTGGTCAACGTCAACTGGTCGCTATCGCCATCGCTGATGTCGAAACAGGTGGATGCCGTAATCGGTGCGTTTCGCAATTTCGAACTGAATCAGATGGATATCGAAAATATCCCGGGCCGTTGTTTTTACCTGGAAGAAGAAGGTCTGCCGGCTTATGACGAACTGATTTACGTCGCCCATCCGGATATGAAAGACGATGACCGGATTCGGCGTTTTCTCGCGGCAACCGAAAAAGCGACGCAGTACATCGTCAATCACCCGCAAAAAAGCTGGGGAATATTTTCCGGAACCGCAAAGGAGCTGCAGGACGAACTGAACAGGCGCGCCTGGCGCGACACCCTGCCCCGCTTTGCGTTGCGACCGGCGGCCATGGATGCGGGTCGATACATGCGCATGGAGGCGTTTCTGCTCGAAGCGGGTTTGATCGATCGAAAGCTGAGCATCGATAAACTGGCTGTCGACGTGACGCGCTGAAGATGGACGGCTTACACCCCAGCGATTACGGATCGCCCGTGTTCGCCGCCTGGCGCGAGACGGCCGGCCTGGCCTGGTCCGATTACATCGATCACGAGTTTGTGCGCGGCATCGGCGACGGCAGCCTGCCGCGCGAGGCATTTATGGCCTACCTGATACAGGACTATATTTTCCTGGTGCATTACTCGCGCGCCTGGGCGATGGCCGTGGTCAAGGCCGAAACCGTGACGCAGATGCGCACCGCGGCCGCGACGGTCAACGCCCTGATCAACGATGAAATCCAGTTGCACGTCGGTATCTGCGAGCGCGAAGGTATCAGTGATCGGCAGTTGCTGGAAGCGACGGAAGCGCCGGAAAATATCGCCTATACCCGGTACGTCATGGACAGTGGTCTGTGCGGGGATTTACTCGACCTGCTGGCCGCGCTGGCGCCCTGCGTCTTCGGCTATCACCAAATCGGTCTCAGGCTCGCTGATTGTCAAAACACCAGGCCGCTTTATCGCGAATGGATCGACACTTATTGCGAGCCCGAATATGCCGGGCTCTGCGACGTGGTAGCCGCTTTGATCGAAGAGGTTGTGCACGACAAACTCGGCGACAATCCACAACAGAATCCACGCTGGGAAGGACTTTGCCATCGCTTTGAAACGGCAACACGGCTCGAAGTCAATTTCTGGCAAATGGGGTTACGGCTTGGCCTCGAAACCTGAAACCGATCCGCTTCGCTTCCACCTGAAAGGCACTTTCCGCCATGGCAGGCAGGTGCTTTTTCAAGACCTATCACTCACGCTGGAAGCCGGACAATGGACCTGTTTGCTCGGTTCTTCCGGGGTCGGGAAATCGACGTTGCTGAAGCTGTTGGCCGGCCTCCCCAGCGGCGGCGAATTCAGCGGCGACATCGGCGCCAGCGACGCACAGCCGATCGGCTCGCGCATCGCTTACATGGCCCAGTCCGATTTGCTCTACCCCTGGTTGACGGTCTACGGCAACGTGGTGTTGGGCCAAAACCTGAGGGGCGAAATCGAGGATGGCGAACGCGCCAACGAGTTGATTCGCCAGGTTGGATTACAGGCGCATCGCGACAAACGGCCCCATCAACTTTCGGGTGGCATGCGCCAGCGAGCCGCGCTGGCGCGCACGCTGATGGAAGATACCCCGTTGGTATTGCTGGACGAGCCTTTTTCCGCGCTCGATACACGCACCCGGCGCGAGATGCAGGAACTTGCGTTTCGCCTGTTGCAAGACAAAACGGTTTTACTGGTCACGCACGATGCGGCCGAGGCATTGCGACTGGCACAAACGCTGCTGGTGATGACGGAAAGCGGGCTGGAGGTGCAGGATATCGATGCCGGGGAACCGTTGCGACAGATTACCGATGATCGAATTGTCGCTTCGCAATCTCGTCTGCTAATCCGATTGAACCAGGCTGACGGCGCCGATGCATAAACCGACCCCGAAAGATTTCCTGGTTTCACTGCTGGTGATTGTGTTCGGCTGGCAATGTATCGTCTGGGTGAGCGGCGCACCCAGCTTTATCCTGCCGGACCCGGTTCGGGTCGCACTGGCCTTTTACAATAATTTCGGCCTGCTTTGGGAACATTTCCTGGTTACCGCAAGCGAAGTGCTGATCGGCCTATTGCTGGGCAGTTTACTCGGCGCGCTGACCGCGCTGCATTTGACCATGTCAAAAACGGCGCAGCGGTTTCTGATGCCGGTCCTGGTGCTGACCCAGACCATACCCGTATTTGCGCTGGCTCCAATCCTCACGCTCTGGCTGGGTTACGGTCTGAGTTCGAAGATTGCGATGGCGGTGCTGATAATCTACTTTCCAGTGACCTCGACCTTCTTTGATGGATTGCGCAACACGCCCCAGGGTTACCTGGATTTGGCCCAGAGTATGCGCGCGACGCGCTGGCGCATCCTGTTCCAGGTCAGGGTTCCCGCTGCCCTGCCCGCGCTCGCCTCCGGTATCCGGCTGGCGGCGGTCTATGCGCCGATTGGCGCGGTTATCGGTGAATGGGTGGGTGCCTCGCAGGGATTGGGATATCTAATGCTGCTCGCCAATGGCCGCGTCAAAATCGACCTGATGTTTGCCGCGTTGATAGCACTGTGTCTACTGACTATCGGTTTGCGCAGCATCATCGATTTGATCGGCCGACGCATCGAACAGCGCACCGCGCCTGAGTCCGATTGAGCACTTTTCGACTCCGGCAAGAACCCTGCGGGAGGTATTGACAAGTTAACTTTCTTTCCAAAGCAAATTCCCATGAGTGCCGTCATATTAGGCCACAGCATTTTTCCAAGACGCAAAAGCGCGCAATCGAATTAATCTATAGTGAATTGCAGAAATCAGATGCCGGCCTAGATTGAATAAATTGTACACGGTCGAATGCACACCTAAAAAGCGCTGGGCCTGAACTATCGATTTAAATCTACGCATGCCCCGCTCCCGAACCCTAGTTGGCTGGTGCGAAAGTTCAGCACGATTGTTAGCATATTGAGAAGTATCGTGAATCGTATCAGGGACTAATTCTCGATGCGCGACACCATAGCTTCTCAATTTATCCGTTACTATCTTCCTGGGTTCGTCTTGATGTTTCTTCAACAGTCTTTTAAAGAATCGTTTAGCTGCCGCACCATCCCGACGTTTCTGGAGATACACATCAACAACTTCACCATCCTGGTCAACCGCTCTCCAGAGGTAATGTTGTTGACCATCAATTCTAATGAAAACTTCATCAATGAAAAAAGTATCACCATATCCCCGATGTTTTCTCTTTAGCCTGGTCGCATATTTTGGACCAAACCTATTGCACCACAATCGAATCGCCTCGTAAGTGACATTCATCCCACGCTCAGGTAATAAGTCTTCTATATCACGATGGCCGAGATTGAATCGATAGTAGAGCCATACAGCGTATTGAATTATTACCGATGGAAATCTATATCGTTTGTAAATATCTGATTTATTCATCCGGCAATTGTCGCCGAACATCAGTTAACTTGTCAGTACCCTGCTGTGGGTGTAAAAACTCGGCAGTTGAATATCGACCGATTGCCGGTTACCAGGTTTGATACTGACACCGGCAATCTCGATGGCAGCCTGCGACTTAACCCTTGCCACGTGTTCTGGTTTTCCCGGGTTGCAGTTTTTCAAGATTGGTGATGATCATGCCAGAGATATCCTTGCCGGTAGCGCGCTCAATACCTTCGAATCCCGGCGTTGAATTCACTTCCAGTACCACCGGACCGCGGGCCGAACGAACCAGGTCGACTCCTGCCACATTCAGGCCCATGATACGAGCCGCACTAACTGCGGTAGAACGTTCCTTAGGCGTGATTTTGACCAGACTGGAGGAACCGCCACGAGACAGGCCTGTTCTAAAATCACCTTTGGGTGCGTGACGTTTCATTGCTGCAACCACCTTGCCGCCGATGACGAAGCAGCGCAGATCGGAACCGGCTGCCTCTTTGATAAACTCCTGTATCAGGATATTGGCTTTGACCCCCATGAAACCCTCGATAACGCTTTCGGCGGCCTTTTGCGTTTCCGCCAGCACCGTTCCGATACTTCGTGATCCCTCAAGCAATTTTACGACCAATGGAGCACCTCCAACCATCTTGATGACGTCCTTAATATCGTCGGGTTTGCTCGCATAACCGGTCAACGGCAAGCTGATGCCACGGCGCGATAGCAATTGCAGCGAACGCAATGTATCCAGCGAACGCGTGATCGCTACGGACTCGTTCAAGGAAACAACTCCCATCATTTCAAACTGGCGTAAGACGGCAGTGCCATAAAACGTTACCGATGAACCAATGCGTGGAATCACGGCATCGAACCCTTCCAGGGATTCACCCTTGTAATATATCGAAGGTTTGTGTGCGGCAACATTCATGTAGGCGCGCAATACGTCGATAACGACAATTTCATGCCCGCGACTTTCGGCGGATTCGATGATGCGTCGCGACGAATATAATTTTCGATTACGTGATAGCAGTGCTATTTTCATTTGTGCCCCCATAAGTTGGTCAATACAGCCGCGATGCATGGTTTGCCAGAATGTGACCAGATCATTCTGGCGCTACGCTTGCGACTGATGATTTCTCCGCCTATATTCAAAAATATAAGATCAAATAAACTAACCAGTCGGTATTGACAAGTTAACTAATGAGAGTGGGCTGGAGTACCACAATGAGTAGTGTTTTATAATGAATAGAGGATTAGAAACCCCACATTGATTCCTATTTTCGACATTCTGATGCATCAAATCCCCACTTGGCAGGCACGAAATTAGTTAACTTGTCAGTACCATAAAGGCTGCATAATAGGTCTATTGCGTCTTGATTTCCTTGCACTGAAAAGAGTACAAACAGATAGCCTGACTCTAATTGACTTGTATCACCTGGTATCGAAATTTAGCTAATCATTGCTCAATTTACTGGTATTTTCGGCTAACAGCCCTGATAGACTAGCGATATAGAAGTTAAAGTTTTGGTCTGAAATAGGGGCAGGGAAACCCTACCTTTAGCAAAATCGAGATGACCGATATTGTTTAATGGGATTGAAAAAAACTGATATGCCAGCCAGACAACCGGCCGATAAACCTGAAGAACAGCCAAATTGGCAGCAGCAACAGCTGCCCTGGTGGCGCTATTTCGCCTGGTTTATTGTCCTGGTAATTTTTAGCTGGTACTTTTTGTACCCTGCCGGTGATGATCGGCAAATCCTGTCCTATAGCGAATTTAAAATCAGCGTGGCTGAAGACCAGGTCGCCTGGGTAAAATTGCAAGGTGACCGGGTTACCGGCGAATTTCGACAACCTCGCATGTCTTCCACGAAAGGTGATAGCAAATTATCAGCGCGTTTCGTGACCACTTTGCCGCCAGTACCGGATCCAGAATTAATTTCCCTACTAGAACAACATGAGGTCCAGATTCATGCGGTCTCAGGCGAAGCTAATTGGTTGACAAAAGCAATGATTGGAATATTACCCTGGATCCTGATTATCGGCCTGTTCTGGTACGGTACCCGCCGGATGCAGAAAAGCCTGGGCGGGATTGGCGGTGCAGGACTCTTCGATTTTGGCAAATCCCGGGCCAAGCGCTTCCGCCAACAAAACTCGGAACTGAGCTTCGATGATGTCGCCGGACTGGAAAACGCAAAGCGGGACCTTTATGAAATTGTGGGTTATCTCAAGGACCCTGAGCATTATCGCAAACTGGGCGCTAAAATCCCCAAGGGGATATTGCTGATGGGCCCCCCGGGTACCGGCAAAACCCTATTGGCCAAAGCCGTGGCGGGAGAGGCCAACGTACCTTTTTTTAGCATCAGTGGCTCTGAATTTATCGAGATGTTTGTCGGTGTCGGTGCCTCGCGGGTACGCGACATGTTTGCAAGTGCCCGCAAGGAGGCGCCATCCATTATCTTTATCGACGAAATCGACTCGGTCGGCAGGGCCCGCGGCACAGGTCTCGGTGGCGGACATGACGAACGCGAGCAGACATTGAACCAGATACTGGGGGAAATGGATGGCTTCGATCCACGCGAAACCGTAGTAGTGCTGGCAGCGACGAATCGACCCGATGTACTCGATGCCGCGCTACTCCGCCCCGGGCGTTTCGACCGCAAGATTACGCTCGATCTGCCGGATAAAAAAGCACGCCGCGCCATAATTGATATTCATGCGGCCGATGTGCCGCTCGCTGATGATGTCGACCTGGATCGCATCGCCGCCTTGACGGTCGGCTTTTCCGGAGCAGACCTGGAAAACCTGGTCAACGAAGCCGCCCTGTTATCGGGACGTGATAATCGCGAAACGGTGAGCATGGAAACCTTGCTTAGCGCGCGCGACAAGATTGTGCTTGGCGGTAAACGTGAATTGATCATCGGCGACGAAGAGAAAAACCTGGTCGCGCATCACGAGGCCGGGCATGCACTCGTCGCCAGCCTGCTGCCGACTGCCGACCCGCTGGACAAGGTCACTATCATTCCACGCGGCCGGTCCCTGGGCGCCACCGAACAGATTCCGGAAGAGGAACACTACAACCTGAGGCAAAGTTATGTGCGCGATCGCATCGGCGTTATGCTGGGTGGCCGGGTAGCGGAACAACTGGTATTCGGCGAATTCAGTTCGGGCGCCGAAGAAGATCTAAAGCAGGCAACCCGCCTGGCCCGCCACATGGTGACACACTGGGGGATGAGCGAAAAACTCGGTCCGGTCGCGTTTCGCCGCGGCGAAGAACATATATTTCTCGGTCGGGAAATGACTCAACAGCGCGATTTCAGCGAGCATACCGCGCAAATTATCGACGACGAAATCAGCGATTTACTCAAGGATATCGAGCAGAATATAACGACCTTGCTAGAGCAACATCGCCCCGAGCTGGAATCGCTTGCGAACGCATTACTGGATAAGGAAACCCTGGGAGCAGATGATATAAAAGCGATTTGCGGATGAGGAACTGCGGGTACCAACATGACCTTTGAACGCGAACGGGAGCAAATGATAGCGGATATCGAATCCGGGATCGCCATCACGCGCACAATGACAGGACGGGATCATCTGGACCCGCGGGTCATGAAAGCTATGCGTCGAGTGCCACGAGAAGATTTCGTGCCAGCCGATATGCGTCGCTATGTGCAAATAACCGGCCGCTGCAAGGGGATGATCATTCGTGGGGGGGAGAACATTTATCCTCGTGAAATAGAAGATTTTATCTTCACCCACCCTAAAGTCGCTGAGGTCGGCGTGTTCGGAGTACCTGACGAAAAGTACGGAGAACAGGTTGTCGCCTGGATTCAGTTACATAACAGTGAAACCGCTACTGTGGAAGAGATACGCAACTTCTGCAAGGATAATATTGCCCGTTTCAAAATCCCGAAATACATTCATTTCGTTTTGAAGTTTCCTCTAACGGTGACTAGAAAGTTACAAAAATTCAAGATGCGCGAAGAGATGGTTGAACTTCTGCGTGAGGCTAATCAACAATTGTGACAATGAAGGTATCGTATATTTACTCGTTTACCCTGCATTTTTTACTGGTAAATGAGAACGGATGTCTTCAATGCTGTGATCAACCAGGTCCTTGTTTACCTCGCCCGCTACCAATTCCGCACACTGTTTACTGATACCGGAGCGCAACAACCCAAGAAATTTCGGTGATGCGACCAGGTAGATTCTGCGCAGATCACGGGTTCGTCGGAGCTTGTCGATCTCATCACACAATTCATGTGCAAAAGTTTCTGCCTCCTTCTGATGGGCAGCTTTTTCATGCCCCATCGAATGTTTACCAAAGCCTCCCGAATCAGATTCACTACCTGTGCCATCGCTAACCAGGTCCTGCTCTCTAAGGCGACTTTCGGGATGAATATAATCTCTTTCATCGACTAAAGGGCCGTGCTCACTCTCTGTCACCAGGATTCGTGCTCTACTGCTATCAGCAACAACGACACATATAGACATTTCCTATCCACCTCTCGTTTCTTGAATACGACATGTGTCAGGATAGGCCCTAACAACGAAAGTTTACCGACATAGATCAATTCTTCTTTAGAAAATAATTCGTTAGTATCTGGCTGGGTTCACGTTTTACCAGTCGCTGTTGCAGCCGTTGCATGCACTTATCTGCCCATAGGAAATCGAGATGTCTCAGTCTGTTTGGCACAATTTAGATTCTGACGAGGTATTGCAGCGTCTCGAGGGTATTGACAAGTTAACTAATGAGAGTGGGCTGGAGTACCACAATAAGTGGTGGTTTAGCATGGATAGAGGATTAGAATCCCCACATTGACTCCTATTTTCGACATTACGATGCATCAAATCCCCACTTGTCAGGCACGAAATTGGTTAACTTGTCAGTACCGGGAAAAATTCTAATACTTCAGATTTTGCAGCAGCCATCGGCAATAATTTCTCAAAAGCAGACCCTCAGCATCGAGGAATCAGCGGCGGCTTCCGACCCAACTCGGACGCTCAGACCTGTTTATTTACAGAATTCTGGACTAATAAATAATTAAGCTGGCTTACTCTGGAAGCCCTGCCTTTCTAATCCTTTCAGCAATCCTTGATACTTGGGCCCGATTAATACTCCACGTCCACTTGCCGCGTGAGGAATTCTTTCCACTGGGTAAAGAACGAGTCGTGGAACTGCAGGGGATTCGAGGTCTCTACGCCTCTCTCCGTATGGAAGCGTTTCTTACTCAGGATCAAACTCTTTGCCGCTTCCAGACTGCAGCCCGTGAATATCAGGTAGGCGATGACGACAGACACGGACCGTGAGTTTCCCTCGGCGCAATGGACGAGAACTCTGTGGCCGTCAGCCACGTGGCGATCGATCCAGCGCACGCATTCCCATATGGTCTCGATGGGAAACGGCTGCTCGTCGGGAAACCCGTTGTGGAGGTAGACCACGTGGGCGGGAAGCTCATAGGGTTGCTCTTCAAACAGATTGAGTATGGCCGTCGCCCCGTCGCTGACAGGGATCGACGTGAGCCCACCAAGGGCTAGCTGATTTGTTATCCAATACATTTGATATCATTGTACCACTCATCGGCCTGAGGGTCGTAGACATGGGTATTTTGAAAATATATACCTCTCCGCTATCGGAAGCCTAGAAACCTGTGCCAAGATA
>CAXMSP010000009.1:0-102807 GCA_964196225.1 uncultured Gammaproteobacteria bacterium
CTCAATGAGGATGCGCAGGAAACGATAAACAAGACTGCTCTCGCGTTGTTGAATCAAGAACAGATCCCGCTGTTCGTTGTCACTATTCCGTCGCTCTCAACCTACGAAGGCAGCGCGTTAGGCATCGAAGGTTACGCCACTCAATTATTTGACCACTGGGGGATCGGTTCCCAGGAGCGTAACTACGGTATGCTGCTGATAGTGTCCGTTGGTGACCGCAGGGCACGCATCGAACTGGGGGCGGGGTTCGAGCACCGATACGACACCCACACAAACGACATCATGCAGTCGCTGATTATTCCAGCGTTTAAGCGCGGCGATTTTCCGACAGGGATAACAGACGGCGTACGCGGTATGGATGCCATGGCGCGCGGGTTACAACTACCAAAGCCAACGGCGCCCTGGTGGTTTTTGCCGGCAATTATCGGCGGCGCCATCTTCCTTGGTTTCGTGATTTACAATTTGTTCAAGACTGGGCGGTCAGGGTGGGCGTGGGCGCTCATTGCATTTATCGCCGTGGCGCTGTTCTTCCTTCTGCGCAGCGCTGGTTCGGGCGGCGGTTTCGGCGGCGGCTCCGGTGGTGGTGGCGGCGCGACAGGATCTTGGTAGGTAAGCAACTATGAAAATCGCAAGCTCGTTATTCAGCGCAGAAGACAAAATTTCCGTGGAACTGGCGATTTCCGAGGCGGAGAAGATGACCGCGGGAGAAATCGTCCCCGTCATAGCGACAGTATCCGGTCGCTATGACCGCGCCGAAGACCTGTTCGGTCTCGTGTTCGCCCTCATTGTACTGACGGCGACCTGGATGCTGTTCCAGAGCACCACTGAAACCGGCTGGGCCGTAACCCAGAGCGCCGTCCTCGGCCTCCCCGCCGTCGCCGCTATTCTCATCGGTGGTTTTGTCGTCGGCGCAGCGCTTGCAACCCACTTCCCAGTTTTACGTCTGCCACTCATAACCCGCGCCGAGATGCTCGAGGAAGTCGAGCGCCGCGCGCTTGAAACATTCCAGCGGGAACGGGTTCGAGACACATCAAGTAGTACCGGAATTTTAATCTATGTTTCGCTTTACGAACACCTTGTCAAGGTTATCGGAGACGATGCAGTAACCACGGAGCTACCAGAAGAAGCATTGGAAGATGTCTGTGCACTAGTGGTCAACGGGCTCAAGACCGGACAGCCCGCGGAAGGCCTACGACAAGCCGTGAAGAAGACCGGCGAGCTACTCGCCGCACACCTGCCGCCGACGGCCGAGAATGCAAATGAGCTGGCGAATCATCTGATCTTCGTCGATTGACGCAGTCCGCCCGAGTACTGATCAACGGCGCGACCAGGAACTATGTTCGCTCAGATGGAGCTGACAGCAGGGCGATGACCTGTTTGTGTTGCCCGAGCAATACTCGAAAAATGGCCTGGAGCGGTTCGTGGTTTTGAACTCGGTTGCTCAATCTGTTCTGGAAGAGCAGAAAGGTAAAGATCAGTTTCGGGTATTTCCAAGGGCCCGGGTTTACGGCAAGGGCTGGAGGAATGCCCGGGTGCGCGCTGCGAACCGGTATGAAGCGGGGCTCGGCGTGGAATGTCCCTGGGGATTCCGGCATTTAAGAACCCATGACCTGAGGCATACCTTTGGTAGGCGCGTGAGGGCAGCGGGTTGGAGCAATGAAGACCGGAAAGACTTGTTAGGGCACAAGAATGGAGACATCACGACGCACTACTCGCGGGTGAAAATTGATCACCTGAGAGAGGTTGTGGAATCCATTATTAGGCAAATCTCCTACAATTCTCCTACATTGAAGATTGTCGGAGCATAGGAAGAGACGCTAAGTCATTGAAAAAATGGTGGCTACGCCCTGATTTGAACAGGGGACCCCATCATTATGAGAATGGCGCTGCGTTTTAAAGTTACTATTTATCAATAACTTACCGGGGCACTCGTTGCAAGATCATCCCCACAGAGCATAACAAAGCACAACTGATAGCCACAAAATGCCCACACCCATTGGATCGCTAAACGGTTACTGCTTCTGCTTGCATCCTGACAACGGATTGGATCTATATCGGACCTAAAGAAATTTCGTTATGCTTCCGAAAGAAAATCGCAGGGGGCGCATGGCAGACAATATCAGTAACTGGCTGGAGGAACTCGGGCTTGGAAAATACGCAGCCTTGTTCGTCGAGAACGAAATCGATCTAAACACCTTGCCATATGTTACAGATGGGGCTCTCGAGAAAATGGGTGTCGCACTGGGAGCTCGTCTCAAGATTTTAGCCACAATTGAGGCTCAATCGCCTGAAGATTACGCCAGAGATCCCACAAAAAGCTCACAGGCCGGGCTGACATCCAGCCAGCGTAACGCTGAACGTCGCCAATTGACCGTTATGTTCTGCGACCTGGTTGGTTCCACAGCCTTGTCGGGTAGCCTGGATCCAGAAGAATTACGCGCAGTGATCCTGTCCTTCCAGAACGCAGTTGTCGGTGAGGCAACGCGTTTCGAGGGTCACGTGGCGAGATTTATGGGCGACGGCGTGCTTGTTTATTTCGGCTGGCCGCGCGCGCACGAGGACGATGCTGAGCGTGCGGTGCAAGCCGCGCTCTCGATGATGCATGCGCTTTCGTGCTTGCAAGACCCCAGTGGAAATACCCTGGCAGCACGGATAGGTATTGCTACTGGTCTGGTGGTAGTCGGCGATCTGATCGGTGAAGGTGCTTCACAGGAAGAAGCGGTGGTGGGGGAAACCCCGAACCTTGCTGCCCGCTTGCAGGGTGTCGCCACGCCCGGTCAAATCGTTATCAGCGAGACGACGCGGGAGCTGGTAGGTGAGCTTTTCGATCTCGCCACCCTTGGTGAACAGAACCTGAAAGGCATCGCAACTCCAACCAACGCCTTCTCGGTGCTGGGAACGCGAGCGATTGAGAGTCGCTATGAAGCGCGTACCGGCAAAGCCAACTCGCCTATGGTCGGGCGAGAACAGGAGCTGGCCTTACTGATGGAGCGTTGGCGTCAGGCCAAATCGGGCGAAGGTCAGATGGTGCTACTGTCTGGAGAAGCGGGTATTGGCAAGTCACGCATAACCCGGGTCGCAATTGATGTCATTGCCCAGGAACCCCACTTTCGAATCAATTATCAATGCTCGCCCTATCATGGTGATAGTGCCCTCTATCCCGCGATCCAGCAACTCAGTCGAGCTGCGAAGTTGTCGCCGGATGATGATTCGAATAGCAAGCTCGACAAATTGGAGGCCCTGCTTGGTCAGGCGACTTGCGACTTTCGAACTACAGTAGCGCTATTTGCGCAAATGCTGGGGATTGAGTCTGAAGAACGTTACGGAAATCTTGATCTCAGTCCGCAGCAACAGCGAAACCGAACTTTGGGTGCATTGACCGACCAGCTGTTCAGCCTGGCCAGTCGAAGACCAGTTCTGTTCATACTGGAAGACGCGCATTGGATTGACCCGACCACACTCGAACTGATCGACCTTTTCCTCGATCGCGCGGCATCGGCGCCGGTCTTCCTGCTGATAACAGCGCGCCCGACCTTTGATCATGGATTTGGTGGCCATAGCATTGTCACGCGCCTGGCCTTGAACCGCCTGGGCAGAGATCAGGTCGTCGCCATTGTCAATCGCCTTTGTGGTGAAAGACTGATACCCGATGCCCTTTTGGACGAGATCGTGGTCAAGACCGATGGTGTACCACTCTTCGTTGAGGAGTTAACTAAAGCTGTGCTCGAAAGCGGCGTGACTGGAATTCCGGCTTCCCTGCACGATTCATTACTGGCGCGCCTTGACCGGATTCCCGATGTCAAAGAGATTGCGCAGATTGCCGCGGCAATCGGCCGTGGCTTTGATTACGGCCTGCTGGAGGCTGTCGCTGAACGACCAGAAGCAGAGCTCGTATCTTGTCTGGAAAAGCTTACCGAAGCTGAACTCATCTTCAGTCACGGCAGCCCACCTGAAGCGTCCTACACGTTCAAACATGCGCTGGTACGGGACGCAGCCTACGAGAGTGTTTTAAAAAGCCGCCGGCAGGAACTGCATAGCAAGATCGCCGAGGTTCTTGAGGCGAGGTTCCCCGCAATCGCCGAAGACCAGCCTGAACTGTTGGCCCACCACTACACCGAAGCCGGCCTATTACTGGCGGCGAGCGAAAAATGGCTGAAGGCCGGTGACCGTTCCGCCCGCAGAGCCGCCAATCGCGAAGCCGTCGCGCTGTTGAGACGAGGTCTGGATAGCCTCAGCAAGATCGAGCAGGGGCAAGCCCGGTGGCGCCCGGAACTGGAGTTGTTGATGACTCTGGGAGGATGCCTCCGCACCCTGAAGGGCTGGGCTGACGAAGAGGCGATCGGGACCGTTTTCAAGGCACGCCGCTTATCTGAGCAGCTGAATGACAGCCCGTATCGTGGAGCGATCGGACTCGGTGAATATACGGTTTACCTGGTTCGTGGCAAGCTGGATGAAGCTGTCGCCTGCGGACGCGAATTATTGCGTCTCGGAGAAAATGAGCATTCAGGGGTCGATCACCATATAGGCCATCGCGCCCTTGGCGCCACGTTAGTTCATATGGGTCGACTGGAAGAAGCACATCACCATCTGGAAGCAGGAATTGCTCTCTATGATCCAAAATCAGAAGAAGAAACCGTCCACAAAATCGGTTACTTTTCAGGTGTAACCCTCCATTCCTACCTGTCCCACACATTATGGTTTTTCGGCTATCCGGACAAAGCTTTGAAACACCTGGAGCGCAGTCTCTCATTGACGCAAGAATTGCAGCATCCCCCCTCACAGGCGTTCGCACTATTCCAGGCTTCGCTCCACTATCAGCCTTTGATGCGCAACGATACTGAAGCGCATCGGCGCGCAATTACCAGTTTCCTGGCGCTGGCTCAGGAGGGTGGCTTTGACACCTGGGCGGCGTTCGTTAATTCACAGCAGGCCAGTCTTGAAACAGAAACCGGCGATGCTACCGCGGCGCTTGAAAGAGTACAGCATAATTTGGAGTGGTGGAAAGCTAGTGGGGGTGTGTTACTTGTTCCCTACTACTACGAAATGCTGGCGAGAACACAGAGGGTTTTAGGCCGTATGGAGGATGCCGTCCAAAGCATCAGCACTGCCATTGAATGGTCCGAACGGTTCGGCGAGAAATGGCTCATAGGTGAGCTACATCGTTATAAGGGCGAGTTGTTGGCCGAAAGTGGATCGTACGAGGGCCAGGTCGCATGCTTTGAGAAGGCGCTGGGCATCGCCCGAGAGCAAGCTTCCCGTACCCTGGAACTTCGCGCCGCTACAAGCCTTGGTCAACTCTGGCGTGATGAAGGCGACCGACAGAAAGCCATCGACCTGCTTGCCCCTCTCTACGACTGGTTTTCGGAGGGGTTTGACACGGTAGATTTGAAGCAAGCAAAGGCATTGCTGGACGCGTTAGCATGACCTTGTCACTAGTCTGATGGAGCAGGTCGTCAGCGTATGGCTATCCACCGGCTACCTAATCTCCGTAGTTGAACGACCAATTTGAATCGGACTAAATCAGGGGATTCCTACAATTGAATGTGTCAAATTACTACAAGGCATCGCCCATTTCAGCACTATCCTGGCTCAAGGAAAGTCCACAGCAGATTAATTTATTTCCTCTCGAGTGCGACATCATACTGCACTGAAAAATCGAAAAAATGGTGGCTACGCCCTGATTTGAACAGGGGACCCCATCATTATGAGTGATGTGCTCTAACCAACTGAGCTACGTAGCCAATGTTATTCACTTATTTCGAGGGCAGTTTACCAAATTTATAGCTAGTAAACTGTCCTTGAAATAAGATGACCGGTTTGCCCGGTCGTAGAGAGCGCGCGATTTTCGCTTGAACACCGTGCGCTGTCAAGCGCAAGCCCCTGGCCTAGACGTTAAAGCGGAAATGTACGACGTCGGCTTCACGCATGATGTAGTCCTTGCCCTCGAGGCGCCATTTACCAGCATCCTTCGCACCCTGCTCACCATTCCCGGTGATAAAGTCGTCAAACCCGACCACTTCGGCGCGGATAAAGCCCTTTTCAAAATCAGTATGAATTTTCCCGGCCGCACGCGGTGCGGTATCGCCAGCCCGTATGGTCCAGGCGCGAACTTCCTCGGGACCCGCGGTGAAGTAAGTCTGCAGGTTTAAAAGCCGGTAGCCGGCATGGATCACGCGATCAAGACCCGGCTCTTCGAGACCCATTTCCTGCAAAAACTCGGCCGCTTCTGCGGCGTCGAGTTCGGCTATCTCGGCTTCGATCGAGGCACAGATTGCGACCACTTCGGCACCCTCATTCGCCGCATGAGCCGTTACCGTATCGAGATAGGGATTATTGTCGAATCCATCCTCGGAAACATTAGCAACATAAAGTACCGGCTTTGCGGTAATCAGATGCAAATCTTTCATCCAGCCGCGCTGATGATCCTGCAGCTCGAAGCTGCGTGCTTGCCTGCCATCCTCGACATGCGCCTGAACTGCAAGCATGAACTCGTATTTCGCTTTTGTTTCTTTATCATTCGACTTGGCCAGCTTCGCGGCACGCTCGGTCTGACGCGTGACTGATTCCATGTCCGCCAGCAATAATTCGGTATTGATCGTCTCGATATCATTTAACGGATCGATCTTGTTGCTGACGTGCAGAATATCTTCATCTTCGAAACAGCGAACCACCTGAGCGATCGCATCCGTTTCACGAATATGCCCGAGAAACTGGTTCCCTAGGCCCTCGCCTTTCGAGGCGCCAGCAACCAGTCCGGCGATATCGACAAACTCCATCGTTGTTGGGATTATTTTTTTTGGCTGGACGATATCAGCGAGCTGCTGCAGTCTCGAGTCGGGAACCTCGACCACTCCGACGTTCGGATCGATCGTGCAAAAAGCATAGTTTTCCGCAGCAATTCCGGCCCGGGTTAACGAGTTGAACAGGGTTGATTTGCCGACGTTAGGTAACCCGACGATGCCACATTTAAATCCCATAATTAGTACTCTTGCTAGGTATGCAGGGCCTGCATCGCCTTGTCGATGCGCCCCTCGATGACTAACGGCATAACTGCAAGCGTATCGCGGTTGGCCGCCTCGATCGCATTCAAGTCCGCCACCGATGGTTTATGTAGCACGTAGTTGATAACCTGGCTGCTGTCCCCCGGGTGCCCGATGCCAACCCGGATACGGAAAAACTCGCGGCTACCGAGATGGTTGACGATATCGCGCAAGCCATTATGCCCACCATGACCACCCGCCTGCTTGATGCGATTGCTGCCCGGGGGTAAATCAAGCTCGTCGTGGATCACCAGAATTTGCTCGGGCGCTATCTTGAAATAACGCGCCAGCACAGCCACCGCCTGGCCACTGCGATTCATGAAGGCTTGCGGTTTGAGTAAGTAGATGTCCTTGCTCCCGGCCTTGAGCTTGCATTCCTCCGCGTTGTAACGCTTTTCGAATCGAAAGCCGAGACCCAGGTCTGATGCCAGCAGATCGATCAGCCAGAACCCGGCGTTATGACGCGTATCAACGTAATCGGCCCCGGGATTACCGAGGCCGACGATCAAACGGATATCAGCAGTTAGCGCAGCCACGCAGCAGGTTACTCCTTGTCGCTGGCTTCGCCTTCAGACTCACCGGCATCACCTTCAGCTACTTCGCCTTCTTCGCCTTCTGCAACTTCACCCTCTTCACCCTCAGGTGCTTCCGGTGCTTCCTCTTCGATCACTTCTTCCTCACGTGTCTTGACTACCGATATGACACCCAGGTCATGGTCGTCATGTTCGGTTTCTTCGACATTCTGCATCGCCGTAAGCTCAACGCCCTCGGGCATCTTGATATCGGACAGGTGCAGTGATTCGCCGAGATGCAGGTTTTCGGCATCGATTTCGAGGGATTCGGGCAGATCTTTCGGTAACGCGATGATTTCAATTTCCGTTACCACTTGCGTAATCATACCGCCATCCTCTCTCACCCCAACGCAGTCTTCAGAGTTCAGAACGTGAATCGGAACCACGATCTTGATCGGCTTGTTTTTGTCGATGCGGTAAAAATCGGCGTGCATTACCTTATTTTTGTAGGGATGCCGTTGCAGATCACGCAGGATGACTTCTTCGGTAAGGTCGCCGACCTGCAGCTCGATTACCTGGGTGTAGATCGTTTCGTGTTCGAGTTCATGAAAGATCTTGTTGTGCGGAATACTGACTTGCACGGGGTCGCTATCACCACCGTATACGATTGCTGGTACCAAACCCTGATGTCTCAGGCGGCGGCTCGCACCTTTCCCCGAGTCAGAGCGTGGTTCAGCATTCAGATGAATTGTGTCTGACATTGCTATACTCCAAAAATAAAAAACCGTCTCTCGACGGAGGCCTGCCTTGCGACCAGGCAGGATCACAAAAAGCCGCTTGCGCGGCTATCCTCAGTCCATATACAACGAACTGACCGATTCTTCAGAATGGACGCGACGGATTGTCTCCGCCAGCAGCCCTGCCACCGATAACTGGCGGATCCGCGCACACTTCGCTGCCTTTTTCGAGAGCGGTATGGTATCGGTTACCACCATTTCATCAATGGCTGAATTTTCCAGGTTTTCTATCGCCTTGCCCGACAATACCGGGTGGGTACAATAGGCGTGAACCCCTTTAGCCCCCTCGTCCTTGAGTGCAGCTGCAGCCTGGCACAAAGTGCCGGCAGTATCGACCATATCATCGACGATAATACAGGTCTTTCCCTTGACCTCACCGATGATATTCATCACCTTGGCCATATTCGGCTGCGGGCGACGTTTGTCGATGATCGCGAGGTCAGCCTCATCCAGCTGTTTCGCAATTGCCCTGGCGCGCACCACGCCCCCGACATCGGGCGAGACCACGATCATATCCGGGTACTTCTGCTTCCAGATATCGCCCATCAAAAGCGGCGATGCATACACATTATCCACCGGGCATTCGAAAAAACCCTGGATCTGGTCGGCATGCAAATCAACCGTCAGAACCCGATCCACACCGACACTGGTGAGCATATTTGCCACCACCTTGGCCGTGATCGGGACCCGTTGCGAGCGCACCCGCCGATCCTGGCGTGCATACCCATAATAAGGAATTACCGCCGTAACCCGGTCTGAGGAGGCCCGCTTGATCGCATCGATCATGACCAGCAACTCCATCAAATTGTCGTTGGTCGGTGCACAGGTCGGCTGGATAATAAATACATCCTTACCGCGCACGTTCTCGCCTATCTCGACCGAAATTTCACCATCGCTGAACTCATCCACCGACGCGATGCCGATTGGAATATCCAGGTAGCGAACGATTGTTCGCGCCAATTCGGGATTGGCATTCCCGGTGAAGACCATCAAGTCGTTCGTGGCTACGCTGCCAACCATCGGGCTCTCTCGTTTGCAAAAAATACCTGGACTGGAGTTCTCATCCAGCCGGATCGTGCGTTGTTCTGCACCATCTCGGCCTTCGTCCGCGAAAATTGGCTGGGCCGGCTGGATTCGAACCAACGCATGCCAGGATCAAAACCTGGTGCCTTACCACTTGGCGACGGCCCAATAATTCTCATTTGCCCAGCAATCCCAATTGCTGGTGTACCGGGTTACGATTCATTGCCCTGGTAACGTACGCAGTCCACTGCTTCGGAACCCTCGATTTTACAGCTTCTGCCTGCTCATGGCTATCGACTGCGGCGAACACGCAAGCACCGGTGCCCGACATCCTTGCCGTTGCATACTGGCTCAACCAGTCGATCGCCTCGTCCACCTGGGGGTACAGTTTTCGTACCACCGGTTCGCACACATTACTGCCCGAGCCGCGCAGAAAGGCGCGTATTGTGAGGGGATCGTTGTTGCGTGTCAATTCTTGTGCACCAAATATTTGAGCGCTGGAAACCTCTATTCTTGGGTCGATAACAAGGTAAATTGACTCATTTAATTCAATTGGCTCCAGCACCTCGCCGATACCAGTGCCCCATGCAGCGCTGCCACGCACAAAAACAGGTACATCCGCACCCAGTTCGATACCGATCTCGGACAGCTGATCCAGTGACCGACCGAGTCCCCAGAGCTGATTCAGGGCCAACAGACAGGTTGCTGCATTCGAACTGCCGCCGCCCAACCCACCACCGATCGGAATGCGCTTATCAATGCTAATGTTAACCCCCTTACCTACCTGGAATCGGGATTGAAGCAACATCGCGGTCCTCAACAGGATATCGTCCGCTGCCGCAACCGGTGAATTACCCGGCAGTCGTTGAACAACACCTTCGTCATTCACAGTGAACTGCAGATCATCACAAAGGTCGATAAATTGAAACACCGTTTCAAGCAGGTGATAGCCGTCATCGCGACGCCCGATGATATTGAGCATGAGATTGAGCTTTGCAGGCGAGTGCAGTAGTAGTGAATCGACCACGCTAGTTAAATTCGGGAAAAAGATCGGACCTGGAATCGCCCTGTTTAGCTGGCTGCCAGTGTTCTACGATCAGCCTGACAGTTATTGAGTCGTTCACCAGTTCGATCTTACGCGGCAGCCGCGGATCTTCCTGCTGCTCGAAGTAGTCGAGGTATCTAATTTCCCACTGATCCTGTTTAATGGATCTGGTGCGGCCATCCGCCCTCACGCGATGCGAATAGACGCTCCCGGGTCGTGGCATTCCGCGAATCCAGTAGTCGAGCCCGCTGATCGGCAGCGACCAGCCAATCACATCCTCTAGCAACGCTTCTGCAGTAAGATTCTCAAATACCCGCCCGTCCGGCAGCCGTAATCGATAGGCTTCCCCCGGTTTGGACTCAATGCGAAAAACACCCTGCCCGAAAGGCGCTTCGAGCAGCATCATGAAACTGTCGGGATCCCGTTTCCAGCGAATTCCGATGTTATAGGCCCCAACTTCGAGTTTGATGGCGGCCCTGGAATGCATATCCCAGTCATTATATTTGGCCATTACCTGCTGCTGGCTAGCCCAAAGTGCCTGTGCTTGCTGTTGCTCGGCCAGGCTGGCAAATTGACTACAACCTGCGATTGCCAGGACGGCACAAGCAAAGGGGACGAAGCGCAGCAAGCTGTAGAGGAATGTCAGGGAATAAATCGCTGCATTACTTCCTGCAGCATGGGATCATTGGGAGATTTTTCGAGCGCTTCCCTCCATATGCTGCTCGCCTCTTCCTGATTACCACTGACCCAGAGAACCTCACCGAGATGCGCGGCAATCTCCGCATCGTTAAAATGGGATAGCGCATTGCGCAACAGGCCGATGGCTTTGTCATACTCGCCCAGGCGATAATGCACCCATCCCCAGCTATCGATGATCGCGGCATCGTCAGGCATTATTTCAATAGCGCGTTTGATATAACCATAGGCTTCTTGATAACGATCAGTCTGATCGGCAAGCGTAAAACCCAGCGCGTTAAGTGCATGCGCATTGTCTGGCTCGGTTTTCAGAATGGTCCGTATATCTGCCTCGAGCAGATCAATACGCCCCAGTTTTTCAGCCACCAGTGCGCGCGAATACAGGAGATCGCTATTACCCGGCACGATACCAAGGGCGGTATTAAAAACCGCCAACGCCTGCTCGTAACGTCGCACGCTGCGCAACAGCTCTCCCTTGCTGATATAAATCCGCACCAGCGATCCGTCTGATTGGCTGCCCTTAAGCATCGCGTCGAGATGCTCAATGGCCTCCTCGGTGCGGCCCGAGATTCCGAGCATATCTGCAATGCGCAGGCGCGCATCAAACTTATATTCTCCGACGTGTACCTCCCGGTACCAGTCGATTGCAGCCTCGTATTGTTTGCGATTTTCATAAATCCGCCCAAGATAATACTGTGCTTCGCCCTCACGCTGCTTAAGCCTGACCAGCATCATCATGTATTTCTCGGCATCATCCAGACGCTGCGATTCGAGCGACAACAGGCCAAGCGTGAAAAGCAACTCGGCATCTTCAGGTGAGGCCTGGTGGAGTTTTTCGAATTCTATGCGCGCTTTTTCATACTCCTTGATATCAACCAGCAAGCGGGCGAAAGTGAGCCGTAAGCCTTGATCATCGGGATTATTTTGTACCGCCTTTTGCAGGCTTACCACGGCTTCGTCAGATCTGCCCAGCTTGAGTAATACCCTGGCGCGCGCGGAATGCACGCCTTCTATTTCGGCCAGTGCAATCGAGCGGTCGAGATATTTAAGCGCCTCTTCGGGGCGTCCATTTTGCGCGGATAACATTCCATGTAAATACTGCGCATAGGCGCGAGATGGATTTTCTTTCGCGAGGCGTTGAGTCACGGCAAGGACCGTGTTGGCATTTTTTTCGCGTGCCAGCATCCCGAGCAGCGGTGGAAATAACTGGGCGTCCTCCAGTTCGCTAGTCTGAATCAAGCCATTGATATAGTTGAATGCTTCAGGAATCTTGTCCTGGCGAATATAAATTGCAGCAATTACCTGGCGCGCTTCGACTCGTTTAGGATCGAGTTCGATCCAGCGTTGGGCTGCCTCGGTTGCGGCTTCAAGATCTTGTCCGAAAACCGCAACCCGCACCGCGCGTTCGGCTATGTCGGGATTTTCCTGTGATTTCGCGAGTTCGAGATAATGCCTGATCGCAAGCTCGGTATCGCCCTGATTTAAGGCGATTTCGGCCACCATCAGTGCATACGAGGCGTCGGCAACCGCGTCTTGCTGTGTGCCCGGGTTATTAATCTGAACCGTCTGGGATTCAAGCGGGGTTGGGGATTGTGATGACATCTGCGGTAGACCGGCACAAGCCGCAACCAACAGGCTCATCAAGACAAAAACAAGGCGAATTATAAGCTTGATAAAATTCAATCTGATTTCCACAAGAGATTTTACAATGAGTGTAGCATTTCACTGTAGGATTGTATTTATCATGATTTGTTCCATGGATGTTGTATTTGGCAGGTTTATGCCCGAAAATCTCCCGTTGGCACGGAACCTTCCCTGAACATGGCCTTATTGTCGCTTGGCATTAATCATTTAACCGCTCCGGTTGATATTCGAGAAAAAGTCGCATTTGCACCGGAGCAGATGCGTCATGCTTTGCACGAATTGCAGGACATTCCCGCGATAAATGAATCGGTTATTGTATCGACCTGTAACCGCACCGAGATATATTGCGACACATCTTCGGATTGCAGCGATACCATTATGCACTGGCTGACAGCCCATCACGGCATCAACGAGAATGGTCTTGCCCCTTATATTTACCTGCATAGCGATCGAGAAGTCGCGCGCCACCTGTTTTGCGTTGCTTCCGGGCTTGATTCGATGGTGCTTGGCGAGCCTCAAATCCTGGGACAGCTCAAAGAATCTTACGATCAGGCACGTGGCGGTAACTCGATTAACTCGATTCTTGACCGTCTGTTCCAGCACTCGTTCAGCGTTGCCAAGCGGGTACGCACCGACACCGAGATCGGATCCAACCCGGTATCGGTTGCGTTCGCCGCGGTAAGCCTGTCGAAACAGATTTTCGGCAGTCTCAATGAATTACACGCCCTGCTAATCGGTGCCGGTGAAACCATAGAACTGGTCTCCCGTCATTTGAAAAGTCAGCAGATCGGTTCCATGACGATCGCCAATCGCAGTGTAGAACGCGCACAGGTTCTCGCCGATCAGATTGGTGCCGACGCGGTGCAGATTAATGCCGTCCCGGAGCAACTGGCACGTGCCGATATCGTCATTTCCTCGACCGCAAGTCAACTGCCGATTCTTGGTAAAGGCGCCACTGAATCCGCGTTGAAGAAGCGCAAGCACCGGCCTATTTTTATGGTCGATCTTGCCGTTCCGCGCGACATCGAACCCGAGGTCGGAGCACTGCAGGACATTTATCTTTATAGCGTGGATGATTTGAAGACGGTGGTAGATGAAAATATACGCGGACGAGAACTTGCCGCCGAAGCAGCCCTGGAAATAGTCAATCTTGAAGTCACGATGTTCGACCAGTGGCTTAAAACCCACCAGTCGGCCGATCATATCCGGCAATTGCGTGATAGCGCCGACCTGATAAAACAACAGGCGATCGAAAAGGCCCTGCTGCAACTGAAACAGACATCCGATCCCGAGGAAGCGATCCAGCGACTCGCCAACGAAATTACCAACAAGCTGATGCACAAGCCGACCCTCGAAATGCGCAAGGCACTGCAAAACGAAGATGAAGAGCGCATCCAGTTGCTCAAATCGCTGATCACACCCGACTCACAATAAGGCCATGAAAGAATCGTTGCTAAACAAGCTGGAGGCGCTGTGCGCCAGGCACGAAGAGATCGCTGGAATGCTGGCTGATATTGCAGTCATCAACAACCAGGACCAGTTTCGAAACCTGTCGATGGAATATGCGCAACTGGAGGACGTCGTAATAAACTTCAACCAATTGCAGCAAGCCCAGACTGAGCTGGAGTCCGCTCGCGAAATGTTGAACGAGGAGGACGCTGAACTCAGGGAGCTTGCCGAAGAGGAAATCACCGACAACAGCGGCAAGATCGAGGCCCTCGAGATCGAACTACAAAAGCTTTTATTGCCGAAGGATCCCAATGATAGCGCCAATGTATTCCTCGAGATCCGGGCGGGCACCGGTGGTGACGAGGCCGCTATTTTCGCTGGCGACTTGTTTCGCATGTACAGTCGTTATACCGAATCGAAGAAATGGCAGCTGGAGGTATTAAACAGTAATGAAGGTGAGCATGGTGGCTACAAGGAAATCATTGCGCGCATTGTTGGCAATGGTGCCTACTCGCACCTGAAGTTTGAGTCCGGGGCGCACCGTGTCCAACGCGTGCCTGAGACCGAGTCACAGGGGCGCGTGCACACTTCTGCTGCGACCGTAGCGATTATTCCGGAAAGCGATGAAGTACAAATGATTGAAATTAAACCTGCTGATTTGCGCATCGATACATTTCGAGCCTCGGGCGCCGGCGGCCAGCATGTCAATAAAACCGACTCGGCGATTCGGCTGACGCATCTTCCGACCGGAACCGTTGTCGAATGCCAGGATGAACGTTCGCAGCACAAGAACAGGGCCCGAGCCATGTCATTATTACAGGCTCGAATCTATGACGCCGAAAAGCAAAAACAGGATGCAGAGCAAGCCGCGGAACGCAAGTCCCTGGTCGGCGGTGGTGATCGCTCGGAACGTATTCGTACCTATAATTTCCCACAGGGCAGATTGACCGATCACCGCATCAATCTAACCCTCTATAAACTCGACGAAATCATGCAGGGCAGCCTCGGCCAGGTCGTCGACCCACTAATGCACGAATACCAGGCCGAACAACTCGCCAACCTAAGCAACGAAGACCGCGGCCTCAACTAACCACACGCCACTCCCGCAGACGCGAAACCGATATCCAGGCGTTTACCGTGGTTTTACATTACAAGATTCCCGCTTGCACGGCGGTCCGACGTATCGGAATGACTCTGGTTTGGAATATTTCTGACGTCACCAGGACCGTGAGAGCAAGGCAAAATTTTCCACAATAGCGCGAACATACATACAAGTATGTGAGCGTTTTGTGGAAAATTTTAACGCCGCTATCGCGGTCCTGGTGACGTCAGAAAAAAAAGGCCGTCCCTGGCCACGTGATATCATCAATAGATCGGGGGAGGAGGTATTGATGTACACAGGTAACTTATAGATGATTTCCAGGATTTCCCATAGTGAACAAGTTCATATTCCATGAGTGAACAAATCGACGACGCCCTCCGTTGGGGGAGGGACTGCATCTCGACCTGTAGCGAAACGGCACGCCTGGATGCTGAACTATTGTTGGCTTATTGCCTCGATAAACCGCGCAGCTATCTTTACGGGCGTCCCGAACAGGAATTGAGCCAGTCCTGCTGGCAGAAATATCAGGAATTGGTGCAAAAAAGACTCGAGCCCACCCCGATTGCATACCTGCTTCGCAGCCGCGAATTCTATTCGATGGAATTTACGGCCACTCCGGCGGCATTGGTCCCCAGGCCGGAAACCGAGTTGCTGGTTGAACTCGCATTGGAACAAATTCCGATCGCGGCAACATACCGGGTTTGCGACCTGGGTACCGGCAGCGGGATTATCGCGATAACGCTGAAAAAGCAACGACCCTTGGCCAGCGTTTACGCCACTGATGTCGACCCGGACTGCCTGGTGCTGGCTCGCGAAAATGCAGATCGTCATGGTGTCGAAATCGAATTTATCGAATCTGACTGGTACCGGCAGCTAGCACAGGGAATGGTGTTTGATCTTATCGTTTCCAATCCACCCTATATCGCCGCAAACCATCCATTTTTGACACAGGGTGATTTACCCGCTGAACCCGGGCTGGCGCTAACGCCAGGCGCCACCGGGCTTGAAGCGCTGGAGCAAATAGTGAGTCACGCCAAGGACTACCTGGTTAACGGGGGATACCTGATAGTGGAGCATGGTTATGACCAACAGGACATGGTCGCTGATTTGCTAAAAGCACACGGTTTCGGCGAAATTCGCTGTGTCACCGATTATAACGATCTGCCACGCACCAGCGTGGCCAAACTGGTTGATAATCTAAATTCCGGGGCGTAGTCTCCTAGCATGGAAGACGCGGACCGCTATCGATGTCGCCGCATTTACCTGAAGCAAAGCGACGATCCAGCCTGCCAGGCCAGAGCCGCTTGCGAAGTACTGATTAACATCGAAGGTATTCTGCTTGCATCTCCGTTTAGCAAAAGCGGCGCCCACATTATTTATGCTCTCGACAAACTGAGTTTTGAAATTGTGACAGAGTTACTTGGCGAACTCGATTTCGAGATGGATAATTCGTTGCTGTTAACTCTGCGCAATAGCATATTCAGTTTTCTCGAAGAAAATGCGCGCGGCAATATGCAATTTGACGTGACCGAGTTTCAACAGGAAGATGGCGAAATTCCGGAGTTCCCGCATCAAGATACCAACAAATATTGGGATGATTACCGCTAGTGTATGAAATAACGCTGGTTGACATTACGGTCGCATTCATCCCGGTTCTGGTTACCCTGGCCATCATTTTTTACTGGTCAACCAGCCTTAAAAATGCAGCTATCGCAGTCCTGCGCATGCTGATACAGCTAATGCTGATCGGCTACACGCTGGAATTCATCTTCCATACCAATAATCAATGGATCATCCTGGCAGTGCTGAGCTTTATGTTACTTGCGGCAAGCTGGATCGCGCTAGGCCCGTTGCCCGTCAAGCGCTCAACGCTGCTGGCTTGCAGCGTGGGCGCAATCGCCGCGGGTGGTATCTTTAACCTGGTGTTGATTAGCCAGGGAGTCCTGCACGCCGAGCCCTGGTACCAGCCTGCAATATTGATCCCGCTTGCCGGGATGATTTTTTCCAATTCGATGAATAGCGTCAGTCTGGCCGGTGAACGTCTTTACAGCGAGCTGGAACATCATAACGACTACGCGCGGGCTCGCAGTACCGCGTTCCAGGCAGCGCTGATTCCAATCACGAATTCACTACTGGCGGTTGGCCTGGTATCACTACCCGGCATGATGACCGGCCAGATTCTGGCCGGGACCTCGCCACTGATCGCAGCGCGTTACCAGATTATCGTGATGTGTATGATTTTTAGTTCCGCCGGCATTTCTGCCGCCCTGTTCCTTTGGCTGATACGCACACAGTGCAGACAACAAACTGCTGAAACCGGAGTCGATACATGTGGATAATTATTGGCGTCGTCGTTGCCATCCTGCTCGCTGCACTGATCTACCTCGCCACCCTTGACGGTAATTTTCAGGCCAGACGAAGCCTCGAGATTGACGCACCGCTGGATTCGGTTTTTGCCACAATCGTGGATTTCAAATCCTGGCCCGAATGGAGCCCCTGGTTGATGCACGAGCCCGAGACCAAAATCACCTATAGCGAAAACTATGCGGAAGAAAACGGATTTTACAGCTGGGACGGCAAGGTAGTCGGCGCCGGTAAGCTGACGCATCTTGAAATAAAGCCTGGTGTCGGCATCAAGCAGCGAATCGAATTTTCACGCCCCGTCAAATCGGTGAACCAGGTCAACTGGGGGTTCGAAGCCCGGGATGGAAACACCCTGGTAAGCTGGGAAATGAACGGAAGTATGCCGTTCCTGTTTCGATTCATGGCGCAGCGAATGGCGCCGATGATCGAGCGCGACTACGAGCTCGGCCTGGCGCTGCTAAGTGGTTATATGAATGCCGCGTCGCCACACCCCGAAGTTGAGTTTATCGGCCGCGAAGAGCTGGAGGCGTTCAATTACTGGGCGATTCCGTGCAATGGAAACCTGCGTCAACTGGAGACTGCGCGCCGATCGAGCATCGAAACGCTACAGGCCATCGGGACCGATAAGGTTGGCCTTGCGTTGACCCTGTATCATCAATTCGATCCCATGGCATCGCAATACCAGGCAGAGGTTGCGGTTCCGGTCGGCAATAGTACCCCGCTGTCGAATTACAAGCGGCACGATTTTAAGGGCGGGCTGTATTTTAAAATGACACTGCGCGGTGACCTCAGTTTTCTACCGCTTGGATGGCATGCATTACACAGTCATTGCCGCATGCATAAGATCAAGCTCGACGGCACGCGACCCGCACTTGAAATCTACCTCGGCGATGCAACCAGAATCACCGACGGCAACCAGTTCTCGACCGACCTTTATATTCCTGTCCTGTGAAGCCATCGGCTTCAGCTTATAACGATACGCCCGGCTACCTTGCGATCTTTCAACATTTGCAGGGCCTTTGGCAACTCTGCAAACGCCCTTGTCTGGCTGACTCTTGGGTTGATATGTCCGGCCTCCAGCATTTCCGCCAGCAGCGGCCATTTTGCGGATATTCGGTCGGGGTCCTTGACGCAAGTTAGCCCGAAAGATGAGCCCACAAGGCTTTGATGCCTGACCAGAAAGTGGTTCACGCGGATGCTCGGTATTTTACCGGAAGCGAATCCTAGCGAAACGACCCGGCCACCATAACCCAGGGCACGTAGCGATTCTTCAAAAAAGATTCCGCCAACCGGATCGATAATCACATCTACCCCGTCTGGCGCGATTTCGCGTAAATCCTCGTAAAGGCGCCGGGAATGGGATGAAACAATATGATCTGCACCACAGGCTCGAGCTATTGCTTCCTTTGCACTGTCGCCAACACAGGCTATTACATCCGCACCGTGGTGCTTGGCCAGTTCAATACAAGCCGTACCAACAGCGCCCGCAGCACCACCAATGACAATGACTTCACCGGCAGACAGTCCGGCCCTGTCAAGTGCGAGTTCCGCGGATCCATAGGAAACCGGGAAAGCAGCGGCAACTGGTAACGGAATTGATTCGGGAATCGAAGTAACCTGGCTTATCGGTGCCACGACCTTTTCCGCGTAGCCGCCATGTTTTACGTAGGCAGCTGCCTTTTGACCGACGCTAAACATTTCACAATCCGAACCTACCCGTGTGATTCTTCCGGAAACTTCCATGCCTGGGACAAAGGGGAGTTCGGGTCGCACCTGGAATTGCCCTGAAATTAGCAACAAGTCTGCAAAGTTTACGCCGCAGGCGTTGACCGTAATTTCTACCTGCCCGGCATCGCATTCAGGTTCAGGCACGCTACCCAATTCCAGGTAGTTTGGCCCACCCCAGGTTACACATTTCCAGGCACGCATCTTGCCCTCCTCGGGACTAACCGTGTTTAACGCAAAACCAGGCCCTGGCGGCCTGAGAAACGGATTGTAACCATATTTTGGTTATGCGGGGTTTATATTCTGTTTATCCGCAGTCACCCCATCCCCGGCCACCTGATAATTTAATAGTCGGCAAAAAATACCAGGATTGTGGCAAGCAGGCAGGAATTTAATGTGACGCGGGCAAAAAAAATGGCTGGTCGTGAGACCAGCCAAAATGTCGTAATCGACAATTATAACCAAAGGAGGACATCGTGAGAGAGGTTAGGTGTTCTTAACCTTTAACACGTTTATAAATATAGGATATATTTCACAAAATGCCAGTTAAAAATTGATAAACGGCAGTAAAAACAGTGTATATGGAGCGACTTCCTGAGTTGTTTGCTTAATTTGTCTCTATAAGTTATTGATTATTAAATAATTTATTGATTTTTAATCATTTTAAAAAAATTTAAAAAAATCCGCCTCGAATACTACATTTCTCTCTTTGATCACATTGAATCAGTAAATATCACCCCCCTTATTACGGCCTTAGCCCTCTTCCAAAAAAAGCTAAGAAATTACGGGTTACGTGTTAACCTCCGAATCAGGCTTGAAGTATCCCAACGACCACCGCCCATCTCCTGTATTTCTCCGTAAAAGTCGTTAACGATACGGGTCACCGGTAACTCGGCACCGTTGTGCTCGGATTCTTCGAGGCATATGGCGAGATCTTTTCTCATCCAGTCGACCGCAAAGCCAAACTCAAACTCGTCATTGAGCATAGTGTTACCGCGGTTTTCCATTTGCCAGGAACCGGCTGCACCCTTGGAAATGACATCGACCACCTTGTGGCCATCGAGTCCCGCACGTTGTGCAAAATTAAGCCCCTCGGATAAGCCCTGAACCAGACCAGCAATACAAATTTGGTTAACCATCTTGGTCAACTGGCCGGCACCGACGCTGCCCAATAGCTCCGCGGCTCGTGCATAGCTCATCATCACCGGACGCACTGCTTCGAAGCTTGCCTGGTCACCACCTATCATGACTGTTAACACGCCATTTTCAGCTCCTGCCTGGCCACCTGACACGGGCGCATCGAGAAAAGGAACATGGGATTTATCGGCGATTTCCCGGGCGACGTTGGCCGATGCAGTCGTGTGATCGACCAGGATTGAGCCTTCCTTGCACCCTGCCAGTACGCCGTCATCTCCATAAACCACCGAACGCAGGTCGTCATCATTACCGACGCACATAAATACAAAATCCGCGCCCTCTGCTGCCTCGCGTGGGGTCGATGCAAAATCGCCCTGGTAGTCCTGGCACCATTTTTCAGCCTTGGCAGCGGTACGGTTATAAACCCTGGTTTGATACCCGGCCGTGGCGAGATGCCCTGCCATCGGGTAACCCATCACGCCGAGCCCGATGAAGGCGACTTGTTGCTTGCTCATAAGATGTACTCCTGTTAATTATTGCTGCGGCGATTTTACACGAGCGCAGAGATGGACGCTGTAATTCAGTTATTCAGGCTGGTTGCAGGTTGGCCATGCTCGCAATCAGCCACTTGCTGCCGGCATCTTCAAAGTTAACCTGCACCCGGGATTGCGGACCCTGCCCTTCAAGATTCAGCACGGTGCCTTCACCAAAGCGTGCATGATTAACGCGTTGGCCGATAAACAAACCGGTGTCCGCCTCGGCACGATCAACGCCAATGCGCGTTGATGTCGGCATCACGGGACGACTGAAATTGGCCTTGGGGCGAATCTCCTGCATTAGTTCATCCGGAATTTCGCGCACGAAGCGTGACAGCATGTTATAGCTCTCACCACCGTATAGACGGCGTACCTCGGCACTGGTCACGACCAGCTGCTCGCGTGCACGGGTAATGCCGACATAACACAGGCGTCGCTCTTCTTCCATGCGCCCCGGCTCTTCGCTGGAGCGTTGGTGTGGAAACAACCCCTCCTCCATGCCAACCAGGAAAACCAGGGGGAACTCGAGTCCCTTGACCGAGTGCATGGTCATCAGTTGCACGCAGTCTTCCCAGGCGTCGGCCTGGGCTTCGCCAGCTTCCAGTGCCGCGTGCGCGAGAAAAGCGTCGAGCGTGGACATATTTTCCTCGATCAATGCATCGTACTCAAAACTCTTACCGGCGCCGACCAGTTCCTGCAGGTTCTCGGAGCGTGATTGTCCTTTCTCGCTGTTGTCCTTTTTGAAGTGCTGGTCGAGGCCACTCATTTCGATTCCGGTTTTGATTTGCTCACCGAGTGGCAATTCCCCCAACTCGGTGGTCATGCGGCGAACCAGGTCGACGTAGGCCTGCAGCGCACTGCGCGCCCGGGCACTCAAGCTGTCGGATTGAATCAGGTCCAGACTTGCACTCCACAGTGATGTCGCTTGTTCGCGTGCATGACCCCGAACCACGTCGATGGTTTTCTGGCCAATTCCGCGTGGGGGTTGATTCACCGTGCGTTCAAAAGCGTGGTCTGCGGTCGGGTTTGAAATCATCCGCAAATAAGCAAGTATGTCCTTGATTTCAGCGCGTTCGAAAAAGCGCAAACCTCCATAGACCCGGTAAGGAACGCCTCGCGTAACCAGGGTTTCTTCAAACTGGCGCGATTGCGCGTTGGAACGGTAGAGCACCGCGACATCTTTACGACTGCGCCCCTGTGCAACCCAGTTTTCAATGCGGTCTATGACGAAACGCGCTTCATCCTTTTCATTGTAGGCCGAGTAAAATATGATCGGCTCGCCGTCATCACTATCGGTCCATAATTCCTTACCGAGGCGCGAGCGGTTGTTATCGATTAAAGCGTTCGCCGCTTTTAGTATGGTGCCGGTTGAGCGGTAATTTTGTTCCAGCCGAATTACCTGGGTATTGGCGAAATCTTTCTCGAAATGATGGATATTTTCAATACGCGCACCACGCCAACCATATATCGACTGGTCATCATCGCCGACCACGAACACCGGCGTATCGTCGCCCGCCATAAGCTGTAGCCACGCATACTGGATCGCGTTGGTATCCTGAAATTCGTCGACCAGGATATGTTGGAAACGGCGCTGGTAGTGCCCGCGCACATCGTCATTATCACGAATTAATTCAAGTACTCTTAACAGCAGCTCGGCGAAATCAACCACGCCGGAGCGTTCGCAGAGTTCCTGGTAAAGCCGGTAGATCTCTAACAACTGTTGCTGGATGGGGTCCTGCCCCGGATCAATGTGCGCCGGGCGCAAACCTTCGTCCTTGTTATGGTTAATAAACCATTGGGCCTGCTTCGGTGGCCAGCGGGCCTCGTCAAGTTCAAGCTGCCTGACGATACGCTTGACCATGCGCAACTGGTCATCGCTATCGAGAATTTGAAAGCTCTGTGGTAAGCGGGCAGCCTCGTAATGCAAACGTAGCATGCGATGCGCAAGTCCGTGAAAAGTGCCGACCCACATCGCCGCAGCAGAAATTCCAAGCAGCGATTCGACGCGCGCGCGCATTTCGGCAGCAGCCTTGTTGGTAAAGGTGACCGCGAGCACACTGTAGGGTGACAATCCACCGACTTCACAAACCCAGGCAACGCGATGGGTCAGCACGCGTGTCTTGCCACTACCGGCACCGGCCAGCACCAACAGTGGACCCGCATCGGCGCTGACCGCTTCACGCTGGCGATCATTCAGGGGATCAATTATGTGGGATACGTCCATTCACAGCAGGCTTCAAATACAAGCCGACATTGTATCAACTAGGATTTCCCGCGACAGCAGGAATGACAGGAATATCAGATAAATCCGTCCAGAAGTCTACCCATTAGCGGTGGATCCGAGGCTACACGCTGGTAGGTATCGATCGCTCGACGATTATCGGGATCGATCTGCAGGTTTAACTGGGGGCGATAACGCCGGTCATTGGCAACTGCTTCCAGCAGCTCACCGCGATAAACATAGGTCGACGGAGATTGTTTGCTGGCATCACTGAACTCGCTGGCGCTATCCGCAACCGGGGACACGGGACGCGTCTCCGGCCGGTCCGGATAAATCGGGAGTTGCATGGGTTTAGCTGTGATAATGTAATTCACGAATCATACTCGCAGCGTGCGGTTTCAGTTAAATTGCACAAATTATAAGTAGCCAAGATGCCTGAATTCTGTCGATGTTGTTCAGTTATTCCACTTTTTTAGTGCAAATATGTCACTTTTTCTAGATTTTACCCACTTTGAACCTTGGGCGCTAACCTCTTTTTTCCAGAAAGGTGCGTCCGTTTTAAGGTAATCCATGATGAATTCACAGGCATCGAAAGCGTCCGCACGGTGCGCGCTCAGTACCGATACCAGCACGATTTGATCGGACGGCCTGAGCGCGCCGACACGGTGGATAATCGCTACATCGGCAATTTCCCAGCGTTCCTGGGCCTTCGCAACGATGTTCTGCAATGCCTTTTCAGTCATTCCCGGGTAATGTTCAAGCGTCATTTGCTGCAAGGGATCGTCTTTAAGATCACGTACCAGCCCGATAAAACTCGCAATCGCACCCACATCGCTGCGTCCTGCGAGTAATTCCCGGTTGATTGCCGCGATGTCGAAATCTTCATTCTGGATTCGAATTATCATCGTTTACCTCAACTGAAAAACTGTGCGAACGGCACGTAATTTACGGGCTCTCCTGCCTGCACCGTTTGATTCTCGGCGATTTCGACGAAGCCGTCAGCCCAGACTGTCGAGGTCAGAACGCCAGAATCCTGGTTTGGGTAAATCTGTGCCACGGTTTGACCGTTGGTATTGAGGGCAAGCCGGGCACGCAGGAACTCACGTCGACTATCCGGTTTTGGCCAGTCAAAATCGGCGCTTACCGGTAGCGAAATCGGTTCATGCCAGGTCCGGCCCTGCATAATCTGGATCACCGGGCAAACGAAAAGGCAAAAGGTCGCAAACACCGACACCGGGTTACCGGGTAAGCCGATGAACGCGGTCTCATTAATTTGCCCGTAAGCAAGCGGTTTTCCCGGCTTGATCGCGAGACGCCACAGACGTAGTTCTCCGAGCTGTTCGATCGCGATACGCACGTAGTCTTCTTCACCCACCGATACTCCACCGGTGGTTACCACCAGATCCGCCTGGGTTGAGGCTCGTTCCATGGCCTCGCTGGTCGCTTCCAGCGTGTCTCCGACCAGCCCCAGGTCGATAATTTCGCAACCCATGGATTCGAGCAAGCCATGCAGGGTATAGCGATTTGAATCATATATTTTACCGGCACCAAGCTTTTGTCCCGGTTCTACCAGCTCATCGCCGGTAAAGAACATGCCTACCTTGAGCAGCTCATAAACCGGCAGGGTTTGCAGCCCAACCGATGCCGCAAGCCCTATATCCTGTGCCCTCAGGCGGCAGCCCTTGTGTAAAATTATGGTGTCGCGCCGGATATCGTTGCCGGCCGGTCGAATGTTATTGCCACTCGTCGGTCGTGAGTCGAAACGAATTCCATGATCATCCGCATCGACCTGCTCCTGCATGATGACGGCATCGGCACCGTCGGGGATCGGCGCGCCGGTGAATATTCGTGCAGCCGTTCCTGTAGCCAGCGCCACGCCAGCGTTACCAGCGGCAATACGCTGCGACAGCGGTAAGGCGGTTTCTCCGCTCGCGGCAAGATCGGCGGTATTGATCGCGTACCCATCCATCGACGACATCGCGCAGCCTGGCACATCGATTCCGGATTCGATTGACTCGGCCAGAACCGCACCCCGGGTCTGAAGCAACGGTTTATCGACAACCTTGCCAACCGCCGCTACGCTGCTGGTCAACTGCTCAAGCGCTTCGTGGTATGCCAACAGCGGTGATGTGTCACAACGATTCATGTCAGTACTCATTAGCTTAAACAGCCCATGGTATGCAGCCGCGCTTCATCAGACAAAGGGACCGCGGGCTGCTGCTTAAATTCCCCACGACTCTCGACAAACTTTGGAAGCATAGCGCTAAAAGCCGCCATTGCAGCTTCATCATCCAGTACGCGCTTAATCATATCAGGATCGATCCAGCTCATCTTCCCGGATTCCATGCAGGCATATATCTGCCCGCAGGTACGGTCGACAAAGTTTATTCTGGGTATCTGCCGGGCGCATTTTACCAGGAACCCCACATTTAAAGCGGGATCCATCTCTTCACTGGGCGGGTAGACATCTGCAGGATCATGGGCATCAATATTAATTTTCGTGTAGCGCTCGATATCGAACATGCATTTGAAATCCAGGATATTCAATTCGCCGTTAACACCAAAGGCAATGGTTCGCGGTTTATCGCCCTGGGCAACGCTATTATCCAGAAACTCGTAATACACAATTTTGTCCTTGCGCAATGCCCAGGTAAAGAACAGCGCCGGGATACCTTTGAAGGCTTCAACGTTGTGATCGAGCAAATCGTCGACGGCTTTAAAGCGCCCAACCTGAAGGCCGCGAATCCAGGCGCGTTCAACCGTTGCCTCCGGGGGCGTGACCATAAACGTCAGGTAGACAGTATGGCCAAAGCGGGTCAGTAAATTACTGCCCTCCTCGGTGTCTTTACCCGGGGCAAAACTGTCAAATCGAAAGCGATCGATAAGCAGGTGAGAAATCCGTCCCTGCTCCGCTTTTTGCGCGATGTAGCGATCGAGTTTTTGATCGACGATCGGAATTTCATCGCCAACAAGAGTGCCTGCATATTTATAGGCCGCGCCCAGGGCGTCATAGTCCAGCAGAAACTTTCGCCAGATATCGGGACTTATCAACGCAAAATCATGCCAGTTAATACCCAATTTTTCGGTATGCTTTTTCTGCAGTGGACGCATCGTGCTCTTGCCCGATGCCGAAGCGCCCTTGACGTTGATGACGATGGGTTCGGCCTGGGCTGGAAGAATCGGAAATCCCTCGCGGGCCGCTGCCTGCACAACCATTGGTGCAATCGCCTCACCGATTATTTCACTACCATAGTTATTGCAAACCAGTCCGGTGGCCAGCGTCGTCAACAGGGCCTTATCCCCTCTTAATCGACCATGTTTAGCCACTATTGCGCGCGCGACCTTGACAAGTTCACTAAATATCGCGCTTAGCAATCGATCGTTCGATGATTTTGCTTTTTCATCCCAACTGGAAACAACTCGCTGATCGCGTTGTTCGGCGGATTCTGACGTGACCGAGGTTTTCTTTTTCGTGCCAGATCCAAGCAACCGTGACAGGCTAAACCCCGCGCGACGTTTTTCGGTGGGCGCTGATTGCGCAAAAATGCTGGTGCTTAACTCCTGCTCAATAATTGATCGCGCCTGCTGCGTCAATGCCACGTGAAGATCACAGATTGTGGCCATTTCGGGTTCGATGTACCCAGATAAAATTCGACCGACCACGTTTCTGAAATTAATCCCAAGATCTTCATAGCGGATTCCGTCGGAGACGAAGATATCGGCAGAAATTCGGATCAGTAACTCGTGTATCACAAGTCTTTCGGGCCGAAAAAAAACAAGTTGCTGGATCGCGAGACCGGTAAAATCGCTGAGTTCGGTGGCAGTTTCGATACTGGAGAACACGTTCTCTGTTTGAAACATGCTTGAGAGCGGCAGGTACTCTGATGGCAGGGTTGATTTTATGCCGGGATGCCAGGCGTCAGTGTTTGGATCATCCGATTTCATTGTGGTCATCTCCCACAACCCCGCCTGTCCCGAGCATCAGTTCTCATTCTGTTATGGCGGGACCCCTTTTTACCCCACATCGGTATAATCCTGGCGCTCACCAATCCAGTTGCGCAACAGTTCGGTACGTACCTGGACGTTTTCGGGCAGTTGCATCAATTTTGCCAGCACTTCAACCTGTGGGAACCATTTCTGATCGCGCATCAGGTCGGCTATTTTAAAGCTCATTTCGCCGGTTTGACGAGTTCCCAGCACCTCTCCTGCGCCGCGAAGCTCAAGGTCCTTCTCAGCGATCGCAAATCCATCCTGGGTGCTGCGTATGATTTCAAGTCGCGTCCGCGCTAACTCAGAAAGGCTGCTCTTGACCAGTAAGATACAGAAGCTTTCGCGCGCTCCACGCCCGACACGTCCACGTAACTGGTGAATTTGCGCCAGACCCAGGCGTTCCGGGTTTTCGATAATCATGATGCTGGCATTGGGCACATCAACGCCAACCTCTATTACCGTGGTCGCGACCAGTATATTGATATCCCCGTTTTTAAAACCGTTGATCGTGGCTTCTTTTATGGCCGATTTCATGCGCCCGTGCACCAGTCCGATCGACAACTGGGGGAGCTGTTGGCAAAGGGTTTCATAGGTTATCTCCGCCGCCTCGTATTGCAGGGCGTCTGATTCTTCGATCAAGGTGCAAACCCAGTAAACCTGGCCGCCCTCGGCGCAGGAACTGGCAACCCGCTTAATCAGGCTATCACGCTGTTGCTCGGCGATAATCGAAGTGGTCACCGGTTTGCGTCCAGGCGGCAATTCATCAATCTGGGAGTAATCGAGATCGGCGTATATCGACATCGCCAAGGTGCGCGGTATCGGAGTCGCGGTCATGATCAACTGATGGGCCATCTCGTCACCGCGGGTCTTGCGCTGCAACGCGAGTCGTTGATCGACGCCGAAGCGATGTTGTTCGTCGAAAATAATGAAACCGAGGCGCTTAAACTCGACGCTGGCCTGGAACAGGGCATGCGTCCCGACCACGACCTGTGCTTCCCCGGAAGCGATTAAAGCCAGCTTTTGTTCGCGTTTTTTACCCTTGTCAGCGCCGAGCAGGTTTAATACTTTCAGACCTAAGGGTGCCAGCCAGTGGTCAAAATTCTGAAGGTGTTGCTCGGCAAGAATTTCGGTAGGTGCCATCAACACGGCCTGGTAACCCGATTCAACAACCGGTAAACAGGCGAGCGCCGCAACCACAGTTTTACCTGAGCCGACATCACCCTGCACCAGTCGAATCATCGGTTTGCCGGCGCTAAAATCCTGCATAAGTTCAGCCAGCACGCGTTTTTGAGCGCCTGTTAACTCGAACGGCAACGCCTGCTTCAACCGCTGCTGCAGCTTTTCATCTGGCTGGATCGCGGGTGTTTTCCTGCTACGGATCTGCCGGCGTCGCTCGAGTAAGGCCAGGCGATGCGCCGCAAGTTCTTCGACGATAAAACGGTTTTGCGCCGGATGTTTATGCTGCGCGATCAGCTCGCTATCGTGTCGATTCTCGGGACAATGCAAATCGATCATTGCCGAGGTGAAGCCCGGAAAATTGTTCTTATCGAGCCAGACCTGCGGCAAAGTCTCGGCAATGCCTTCCGACTTAAGCTTCTCGATTGCCTGCTGCAGAATGCGCTTAATCGATATCTGGTGCAGTCCTTCGGTGGTCGGATAAATTGGGGTCAGTGTCTGTGATAGCGGTGAAGGATTATCGACATCGATGACCTCGGTTTCCGGGTGAATCATTTCCAGCTCACCCTGGGCCGATCTGACTTCACCGAAACAGCGCAACCAGTTCCCCTTCTCGAACTGTTTCTGCTGATTAGCGCTGAAATAGAAAAAACGGACCGTGACCATTCCGGTCGTGTCCGCAAGCCTGGCAGCAAGCACGCGCCGTGATCGACCCTGCCGTCGGAAATGCACACTGGCGTGTAAGACCTCTGCTTCGATTTGACTGCGTCGGCCTGGCTGTAAAGAACCGATCGGTGACACAAAGGTGCGATCTTCGTAACGCAGCGGTAAATGAAACAGCAGATCACGCTGGGTTTTTATGCCCAGTTTGTGCAGCTTTTCCGCTACCTTGGGACCAACACCTTTAAGATACCGTAATCCTTGAGCTGACCAATGCTCCATTCAATTACTAGTCGATAACCAGCACCGCGTCCATCTCGACGCCGACCGCCTTGGGTAACGCGGCGACACCTATCGCGGCACGGGCGGGATAAGGCTGCTGGAAATATTGCGCCATGATTTCGTTGACGGTCGGAAAGTTACCCAGGTCTGTGAGGTATATATTCAACTTGACCACGTCGGCAAGACTGCCGCCTGAGGCACTGGCAACCGCCTGCAAGTTGTCGAAGACACGCGTGATTTCAGCTTCGATACCGCCACTGACGACTTCCATGCTGGCCGGATCGAGTGGTATCTGACCCGAGATATACACCGTATTATCAACCTTGACCGCCTGTGAATAGGTGCCAATTGCCTGGGGTGCGTCGTCGGTTTGAATGATGGTTTTGGCCATGCTATGTCTCCAGCTTAGAAATTTTGGATTATGCGGGTATTAACCGCGCTGGCAATCACTATCTACGCCAGATGCGGTTAACGACCATTAAACTGCGCAGTTTTTTCATGATACGCGCCAGGTGGATACGGTCTTTAACGGTAACCACGAACTCGACGGTCGAAATGCGACCATCTTTTTCGGTCACGTTTACGTGCTCGATGTTGGATGACATGTTGGAGATCGTCGTCGCCAACGTTGCCAATACACCACGCTGATTCGCAACCTGCACCCGCATGTTGGCGAGATACTCGCCTTCAACATGTTCCGACCACTGCACTGACAGTTGCCTGTCGCCCTTGTTTAGCTCGGTCATATTGGGGCAACTGCGCTGGTGGATTACGATGCCTTTGCCCGATGACATGAAGCCCGCGATCGCATCTCCCGGTACGGGTCGGCAACACTTGGCAAAGGATACAACCATGCCCTCGGTACCTTTGATCGCCAGTGGCCTGCCCCGGTCATCGAAGGCGGTGGTATCTTCCTCGATGTCATACATCGCCTTCGCGACCAGGCTTGAATTACGATTACCCAGCCCGATTTCAGCCAATAGTTCCTTCTGATCAGACATGTGGTATTGCTCAAGCACCTTTTTAAACCTGGCCTTAGGAATTGCAACATCGCGCCCCTTGATCAGACTGACCGACTGCTGTAACAAACGCTGCCCGAGCGAAATCGCCTCGATCTTTTGTAACGACTTTAGAAAATGCCGAATATTGGTACGCGCCTTGGCCGTGGACACGAAATCAAGCCAGCTCGGATGCGGACGACTGGCCTGCGAGGTAATAATCTCGACAGTCTGGCCATTGTATAACCTGCTGCTCAGCGGCGACATTTGATGGTCGATACGCGCGGCAACGCAGGTATTACCAACATCGGTATGCACCGCGTAGGCGAAATCGACAACGGTCGCACCCCGCGGTAACTTCTTGATCGCGCCCTTGGGCGTGAATACGTAAACTTCGTCAGGGAACAAATCGACCTTGACGCTTTCCAGAAACTCCTGCGAACTACCCGATTTCTGCTGCATCTCGAGCAGGCTCTTCAACCATTCGAGCGCGCGTCCCTGGGTGTTGCTGGCGTCACTCTCACCCTCCTTGTAAATCCAGTGCGCGGCAATCCCGGACTCGGCAAAGTGGTCCATCTCGACGGTCCGAATCTGTACCTCGATCGCAACCCCATGGGGTCCAAACAGGCTGCTGTGCAAAGACTGGTAGCCGTTTGTCTTCGGGATTGCGAGATAGTCCTTGAACTTGCCCGGTAGCGGTTTGTAGAGATTGTGCATAACGCCGAGCACGCGGTAACAGTCATCCACCGATTCGGTCATGATACGAACTCCGAAGACGTCGGTGAGCTCTTTGAAGCTGAGCTTCTTCTCCTTCATCTTGCGATAGATACTGTGGATGTTCTTCTGTCGATACTTGACGGTGGCGTTGATATTCGATTCTTTGAGCCGTTGGCGAATTGCGGCCTCGATGGTGTTGAATATTTCCTTGCGATATCCAACCACTTCCTTACAGGCACTTTCGAGCGCCCGGTAGCGCATCGGGTAGGCCGCCTTGATCGACAGGTCGAGCAATTCATGGCGCATCTTGAAAATACCGAGCCGATTTGCGATCGGCGCGTATATATCCATGGTTTCGAAGGCAATCCGGCGACGCTTGTCGGGACGCATCGCGTCCAGCGTACGCATATTGTGCAGCCGGTCGGCGAGCTTGATAATGATGACGCGGATGTCCCTGACCATCGCCAGCATCATCTTGCGAAAATTTTCCGCCTGTGCCTCTGCCTTGTTGCGGAAGTCCATCTGTGCCAGCTTGCTGACTCCATCAACCAGTTCAGCAACTTCATCGCCAAACTGGTCAGCCAGGTTTTCCTTTAGCGTGGGCGTGTCCTCGATTACGTCATGCAGTATCGCGGCGATGATACTTTTACTGTCCATGCGCATTTCGGCGAGAATGCGCGCCACCGCAACCGGATGACTGATGTAGGGTTCGCCCGATACCCGCCTCTGCCCCTCGTGTGCGGCAGCACCGACCAGGTAAGCACTATAAATTTCTTCGACCTGACCGGGCTCGAGGTAAGCTTCGAGTTCGGTACAAAGCTCGGAAATTCGGGTTTCGGAATCGCTGGCGGTAATATCTCCGGCGACAACTTCAAACAGATTGGCGTAGTTCGCCCCCATTACACTTCTATATAGACCTCTTGAAGTAACGATAATGGGGTTTTATAACACATTTGCAAGGCGTTAGCCCGCGCCGTGCACGCTGCTAGTTTGGCCTGCTGTGGGAGATTAAAGTGATTAAAAAGAAACGCTTACTCGGTTTCTTCGTGAATCAGACTGGCCTGCGCGATTTGTCGAATCAGGTCATCATCGGTAGAGATCTTTTCGATTTCAGCCTTGGTTTCCATTTCGTCCATCGACGACGTGTTGATCAGATTTTCGGCTATTTCACGTAAGGCAATAACGGTGGGTTTATCGTTCTCGGGCGGTACCAGGGGATCGGCACCTTGTGAAATTTGACGCGCACGCCGCGACGCCAGCAATACCAGGTCAAAACGATTTTCTACGTGCTCGAGACAGTCTTCAACGGTGATTCGCGCCATGCGATTAGCTCTCGGATCAAAAAGGTCGGCAATGATAGCTAAAAAAGCAATAAATCTAAAGCGTTAATCACGAAAAAAAACTATTCCATTTCAGGGGGTATTGAGTCCACAAGTGCCTTGTTCTTGAGCTTTTGTCGTATCAGTGTCAGGCCCTGGGTATGAATGATCGCATCGAGATCGAATAATGCCTGTTCGAAAGCATCGTTAATCACCAGGTACTCGGCGTCATGGTAGTGAGACATTTCGCGATCGGCATCCCGCATGCGTCGCGCAATCGTCAACTCATTATCGGTACCCCGATCCCGTAAACGTCGCTCGAGTTCCTCGCGCGACGGCGGCAGGATAAATATGCTGACCGTTTCCGGCATTTTCGCCTTGACCTGGCGGGCACCCTGCCAGTCTATTTCGAGGATGACGTGCTTGCCACTGGCCAGCAGCGCGTCGACCGAAGCGCGCGCGGTACCATAGCAATTATCGAAAACCCGGGCGTGCTCGAGAAATTCGTCATCATCGACCATTTTGTCGAACACCTCGAGCGACACGAAGTGATAGGCTTCGCCGTCAACTTCGCCAGGTCGAATCGCCCGCGTTGAATGCGACACACACACCACTACAGATTCGGCACGCCGCTCGAGCAGCGCTTTAACCAAACTGGTTTTGCCAGCACCCGAGGGTGCCGAAATCGTAAACAGGCAGGCAGTATTCAATGAAAGTCCGGGCTTAGTCCGCTCCAGGTCGCGGCGTCCTATTGTAATGACAGATGCACTATAGACCAATACACTGCCGGCACTAAAGTTTAAAATCACTAAATGTTAAGCGAAGATTATTTACAGCGTTTTGCTGGCCTGGCACGTGTGTTTGGCGAAGCCGCGTTGGCACCCCTGCAGCAGGCGCATTTTTGCATCGTCGGTATCGGCGGAGTCGGTTCCTGGGCCGCCGAAGCTTGCGCGCGCTCGGGTATTGGAAACATCACGCTGATCGATCACGACGACATCGATATCAGTAATAGCAATCGACAATTGCACACGCTCTGCGACAGCATCGGACGCTCCAAGGTCGAGGTATTGCGTGAACGCATTCTTGCGATTAATCCGGAATGCCGCTGCATCGCCGTCGATGACCTGGTGACCCGGAGCAATATTGAAAGGTTCAATTTCGCGCAGTTCGATTATGTCATCGACGCAATCGACCATGTCAGCCACAAGTTAAGCCTGATGCATCATTGTCGCCGTAACAAGATCCGTTGCATCTCCACCGGTGGCGCCGGCGGCCTGATCGACCCAACCCAGATCGTGGTCATGGATTTAACCTTGAGTTTCAACGATCCCTTGCTCGCCAAGGTACGTTCGACCTTGCGCCAGCAACTCGAATATAGTCGCAACCCGAAGCGACGTTACGCGATGGATTGCGTATTTTCGACCGAGCAACCGCTATACCCCGCTGCAAACGGTGAGGTCAGTTACGAGAAGCCCGAAGTACCAGAACGCACCACGCTCGACTGCGCCACCGGGATTGGCTCCTTTGTCGGCGTCACCGCCTGCTTCGGCTTCACCGCGGCTGCCCACGCCATCAGAAAACACCTCAAATCACAAATAGACGTGTCATTCCCACAAAAAAGGAAATGCTGACAACATGCTTCTTGCCTGCTAGCTAGCGTCCAGGCGTCAGTGGTAGTCCAGGTTACCGGTCGTTGTTTCGGTTAGCTAAGTAGCCCTACAGTTCGATAGCGCCGAGATTCAGGTCATGCTCACGCGCGCACTGTTTGGCGATGTCGTAGCCGGCGTCGGCATGCCGCATGACCCCGCTGGCGGGATCGTTCCACAACACGCGCTTGATGCGCGCCTCGGCGGCATCGGTGCCGTCGCAGCAGATCACCAGGCCCGCATGTTGCGCATAACCCATGCCCACGCCACCGCCGTGATGGAACGAAACCCAGGTCGCACCACCCGAGGTGCTCAACAACAGGTTTAGCAGCGCCCAGTCGGAAACCGCGTCGGAGCCGTCCAGCATCGCCTCGGTTTCACGGTTCGGGCTCGCCACAGATCCTGAATCGAGATGATCTCGGCCGATGACAATCGGGGCTTTCAGCTCACCGGATTTGACCATGTCGTTGAACGCAACACCGAGTCGATCACGATCACCGAGCCCCACCCAGCAGATGCGTGCAGGCAGGCCCTGGAAACTGATGCGGCTCTGCGCCATGTCGAGCCAGTTGTGCAGATGCGGATCGTCCGGGATCAGTTCCTTGACCCTGGCATCGGTCTTGTAGATATCTTCAGGATCACCGGATAGCGCGACCCAGCGAAACGGGCCGATCCCCCTGCAAAACAGGGGTCGTATGTAGGCCGGCACAAATCCGGGAAAATCAAACGCTTTTTTTACACCCTGATCAAACGCTTCCTGGCGAATATTGTTGCCGTAGTCGACCGTCGCAATGCCCTGGTCGTGAAAATCGAGCATTGCCTGCACGTGGACTGCCATCGATTTACGCGCTTCTGCAGCGACCAGCTCGGGATCAGTATTACGTTTCAGTGTCCACTGCTCCATGGTCCAGCCGATCGGCAGGTAGCCGTTAACCGGATCATGCGCCGAGGTCTGGTCGGTTACGATATCTGGCTTGACGCCACGCCTGACCAGCTCGGGCAGGATTTCTCCACCGTTGCCGAGCAGGCCCACGGACAGGGCTTCACCTTTGGCGCAAGCGTCGTCGATCATTTGCAACGCTTCATCGAGCGATGCGGCCCTTTTATCGAGATACTTAGTGCGTAAGCGAAAATCGATGCGCGCCTCGTCACACTCGATACAGAGCATGCTGTAACCGGCCATGGTGGCGGCAAGCGGTTGCGCACCACCCATGCCACCGAGGCCCGACGTCAGAATCCACTTGCCGCGGGTGTCGCCTTCGAAATGCTGGCGACCGGCCTCGACGAAGGTTTCATAGGTTCCCTGTACGATCCCCTGGCTACCGATATAAATCCACGAACCCGCGGTCATCTGGCCGAACATCATCAAACCCTTGCGGTCGAGTTCGTTAAAATGTTCCCAGTTGGCCCAATGCGGTACCAGGTTGGAATTTGCGATTAACACGCGTGGCGCGTCGACATGCGTCTTGAATACGCCGACCGGCTTGCCCGACTGCACCAGCAGGCTTTCATCGTCATTGAGCTCCCTCAGGCACTCGAGAATTTTGTCGTAGCACTCCCAGTTACGAGCAGCGCGGCCGATACCACCGTAAACGATTAACTGCTCGGGTTTTTCCGCAACTTCAGGGTCAAGATTATTCTGAATCATGCGGTAAGGCGCTTCGGTGAGCCAGCTCTTACAGCTCAGTTCTGTACCACGCGGCGCGCGGATTTTACGGCTGTTGTCAGTTCGGTCTAAAGGCATTTTAGTATCCTCATACAAGGCTGCTAACGCAGCTGGTATTCATTAGTGGCATAACGCGCACCGAGTTCGTGGCGGTTGCCCGGGTAGGTTAAAGTCACGTAGGTCACGACCTGGTCATCGCTCCAGGTGCGACGAGTCAGTCGCAGGCAGGGCTCCCCGTCCTCCATCGTCAGCAGTTCACGCTCTGCCCGCTCGGGCATCACTGCCCGCACCCGATGCTCCATTTCGTCGGGTTTGAATTGCTGCAACAAGTAAGCTGTGGCGGTAACGTCGGTAAAGTCCTGGTCAATGAACTTCGGCATTACTGCCGGGTTCACATAGCGTGATTCGAGCTGAATCGGCAAGTCATCCTGGAGGTGCACGGCGCGCAGGTAATAAACCTGGCTGGCCACGGGCAACTCAAACTGTGCAGCGATTTCCGGCGACGCAGCGACCGTATCGAGACTGAGCACCTGCGAACTGTGGCGCTTACCATCCTGTTCAATTTCGAGCGCAATATCCTGTAACTCAATCAGGCTCGCGTGGCGCGGTGCTTCAGCGACGAATGAACCCAGCCCGTGCACGCGCTTGATCAGCCCCTGCTGGGTCAGTTCTCGCAGCGCGCGGTTAATCGTCATTCGGCTCACATCGAGCGCAACCACGAGATCGTTTTCGGAAGGCAGTTTCTGGCCCGCGATCCAGTCACCGCTTTCAATGCGCCGCTGAATGGTTTTCTTGATCTGTTGATAAATCGGCTCGGGCGCGGCCTTGCTGATATTATCGAAACTGTCGAGAATTGCGTTCATCCTGTTACCCGTCGCTTCGCCCGCGCCACTTACCACCCTGCATTACCGCACGGCAGGGGTTCATGCCAACGCGATAACTCAGCAGTGACGGTCGGTCTGCATCCCAAATCACGATATCGGCCTGCTTTCCCGTTTCGAGAGAACCAATCTCCTGTGCCATGCCGAGAGCACGGGCAGCATTCAGGGTTACGCCGCGTAAGGCTTCTGCGGGAGTCAGGCGAAACAAGGTACAGGCCATATTCATAATCAGTAATAACGAGTGCACTGGAGAACTGCCCGGATTGGCATCGCTCGCCAGCGCAATCGGAACACCTTGTTCGCGTAACGCCGTGATCGGGGGCAGCTGTTGTTCACGTAAAAAATAGAAGGCACCCGGCAACAAAACCGCCACGCTTTTTGCCTGTGCGAGCATCGCAACATCTTCATTGTTTAAATACTCGAGATGATCCACCGAGAGTGCACCGCGAGCGGCGGCCATGGCGGCACCGCCCAAGTCGCTGAGCTGTTCGACATGCGCCTTGACCGGTATTTCCAGCTCCTGCGCACGCGCCAGCACACGCTCACCCTGCGCAACACTGAATGCGATCGATTCGATAAACACGTCGACAGCATCGACGAGACCTTCGGCATGCGCCCGCGGCAGCATTTCGTCGCAAACCAACGATATATAATCGTCGCTGCGTCCCTCAAATTCAGGCGGCAACGCGTGTGCCCCAAGAAAGGTCTTCTGGATGCGCAGTCCCAGTTCAGTTTCAAGCTGGCCTGCAACACGCAACATTTTGATTTCATTGTCACTGTCGAGACCGTAGCCCGATTTAATTTCGAGTGTGGTCACGCCCTCACTCATCAACTGCCGTAATCGTGGTAAAGCCTGTTCGAATAATTCATCGGTGCTGGCGGCACGGGTTGCATTGACGGTCGACACGATTCCGCCACCAGAGGACGCGATTTCGGCATAACTCGCACCTTCGAGGCGCCGTTCGAATTCATCAGCTCGATCACCGCCGTAAACCAGGTGGGTGTGGCAATCGATCAAACCCGGGGTCAGCAAGCGGTGAGCGCAGTCGACAATCTCGGCATCGGAGGTCTTAGGACGCTCTGCCATCGGTCCCAACCAGGCAATTTGATCGTTTTCGACCAACAACGAAAAGTCATTACGCAGGCCATAACCGGAATCACCATCGATACAGGCGAGGGTTGCATTGGTAAACAAGGTTTGAGACATTAACGTTATCGTGCGCTATACTTGTATATACAAGTATGTTACGCTGATTTTTGCGCTTTTGCAAGGCAGGTTCACATATGACAGGCAAGATCTGGGCAAACTCGGCGCTGCTGGCGAACGGCTGGGCTGACTCGGTCGAAATCAAGATAGACGCAACGGGAAATATCGCAACGATTTCACCGAACCTGCCCTATTCGGATGGCGACAGGGTTGAAGTATTGATCCCGGCTATTCCAAATGTGCATTCGCATGCGCATCAACGCGCCATGGCAGGACTGGGCGAACGTGCGGGCGACACCCAGGACAGCTTCTGGACCTGGCGCAAGGTGATGTATCACTACCTGGAGCGTATTCAGCCGGATAACTTGTTCCATATCGCGGCACAACTTTACCTGGAGATGCTTAAAGCCGGGTATAGCTGCGTTGGTGAATTCCAGTACCTGCACCATGATCTGAACGGCCAGGCATACGACAATCGTGCCGAAATGAGTTTGCAGTGCCTGCAGGCAGCAACCGGGGTTGGTATCGGTTTTACCGCATTACCGGTACTTTATCGATATGGCGGCTTTGGCAGCGCGGTAGCGCTCGACGGCCAAAAGCGATTTCTCAACGATGCCGATGGTTTTATCGAGATTGTTAAAAGCCTGCAATCAGCCACCACTAACGATGCCAATTGCTCGGTTGGAATCGCACCCCATTCGCTACGCGCGATTAACCGGGACCTGTTAGCTGAAGTTATTGCGTCACTCGAGAATCTTGCCGCAATACACGTGCATGTTGCCGAACAAAGCAAAGAAGTTGATGACTGCCTGGACTGGTCTGGGAAGCGTCCGATCGAATGGTTATTTGAAAATTTTGATGTCGACCAGAAATGGTGTCTAATCCACGCCACCCATATTAATGAACAGGAAACAGCAGCTATGGCTGGCAGCGGTTGCGTCGCCGGTCTGTGCCCGACCACCGAAGCCAATCTCGGTGACGGCTTTTTCAATGCGCGCGAATATTTTGCGCGGCGAGGTTGTTGGGCCATCGGTTCCGACAGTCACATTTCGATTGACCCGGTAGAAGAACTGCGTTGGCTGGAGTACGGTATGCGACTACAAACCCGGGGTCGTAACGTTCTGGTATCTGACGCTAGCGCAAACACCGGCCGCAACCTGCTCGATGGTGCACTTGCGGGTGGTGCTCAGGCCTGTGGTCGTAACATCGGCAGTATCGCCGAGGGTTATCGGGCTGATTTCGTGGTGCTGGATCACGAACACCCTCGCCTGTACGGACGCAGTAAAGATGACTTGATCGATAGCTGGATTTTTTCCGGTAATTCGAACCTGGTACGCGATGTTTATATCGGCGGCAACAAGATTATCGACAATGGTCATCACGCCGATGAAGATACAATAGCGCGTAATTATCGAAACACTCTGGATCAGCTGGCAAATTAGAGGGGATTGAATTGACCAAGGCACTGACACTGACTCCGGGTGAAGCGCGCATTGCGGATTTGCGCCGAATCTACCGCAGTGACATACCCGTACGCATCGACGAAGCCTGTAAATCGCGGGTCGACGCTGCTGCCAAAATTGTTACCGACGCGGCCCGGGGCGACAAGCCGGTCTACGGCATCAACACCGGCTTCGGCAAACTCGCGAGCACGCATATTGCGTCCGCAAAAACCGTGCAACTACAGCGCAACCTGGTTTTGTCACACTGCTGCGGGGTTGGCGAGCCGTTACCGCGCGAAGTGGTGCGCCTGATCATAGCGCTGAAAATGTTATCGCTGGGACGCGGGGCTTCGGGTGTCCGTTGGGACCTGATCCTGCGCCTGCAGACTTTTCTACAGCTCGACATAATTCCGGTAATTCCAGGGCAGGGGTCGGTCGGCGCCTCAGGAGACCTGGCCCCGCTCGCGCACTTAACCGCAACGATAATTGGTGAAGGTTTCGTGGTTTACCAGGAAAAAACCATGCCAGCTGCCGAAGCGCTTAAAGCGGTAAAGCTGGAACCACTAAAGCTGGGACCAAAAGAAGGCCTTGGCATGATCAATGGTACCCAGGTATCGACCGCGCTCGCGCTCGCGGGCCTGTTCGACGCCTGGAGTCTTGCGCAAACCGCGTTGATTTCAGGCGCACTCACGACCGATGCCTTGATGAATTCGCCCGCACCTTTTCGACCCGAAATCCATGAGCTCAGAGGCCTGCAGGGGCAGATCGATGTCGCGCATTGCCTGCGTGCATTGCTTGGGGGGTCCAAAATCCGGGAATCTCACCGCGATGACGACGAACGCGTGCAGGATCCTTACAGCATTCGCTGCCAGCCGCAGGTAATGGGCGCCTGCCTCGACCAGTTTCGGCAAGTGGCGCATACGCTTGAAATCGAAGCGAATGCGGTGACCGACAACCCGATAGTGGTGGTCGAAGACGGGTCGATTCTGTCCGGTGGTAATTTCCACGCCGAACCGGTGGCTTTCGGGGCCGATCAATGCGCGCTCGCGATTTCCGAGATCGGTTCTATCGCCCAGCGCCGCATCGCGAATACCGTGGACCCGGCGCAAAGCTTTGGCCTGCCCGCGTTCCTTTCGCCTGATCCAGGGCTCAATTCGGGATTCATGATCGCCGAGGTCACATCGGCCGCGTTAATGGCCGAAAACAAGCAGCGCGCCATGCCCTGCTCACTGGATTCAACCCCGACCAGTGCCAACCAGGAAGATCATGTATCCATGGCCTGCCACGGCGCACGTCGGCTCACTGAAATGAACCACAACCTCGCCCATATTATTGCGATCGAGCTGCTGGTCGGTGTCCAGGGCGTGGAATTTCGCGCGCCAATCGAAACCAGCGCGCGCCTGCGCGAGGTCATGAAAAAGGTTCGCGCTCATGTGGCAGCGCTTGAGGAAGATCGCTACCTGGCTAATGACATCGCCGAGATTAAGCAAATGGTTATGGATAGAAGCATCATTGCTTCACTGGGTGAAATCGGCTTATTGCCCCAGCTCGATCCATGAAACCTGATATCAAGCCGGGCGATGGTCCATTACTACTCGCTCAGCCTCACGGCGGTACCGTAATACCCGATTCAATCCTGGCCCGACTCAACCACCATGGCCTGACCAGGGCCGATACCGATTGGCACATCAGCCGCCTCTATGCAGATTTGCTCAACAATACCACCATCGTCAGCACCTCGATACATCGTTACGTCATCGATGCGAATCGCGACCCGGCCGACGAGTCACTTTACCCCGGGCAAAACACGACCAGCCTGTGCCCGACCACGACTTTTGACGGTGACGAAATATACCTCGACGGACAAGCGCCTTCGCGGGACGAGATAAATCAACGACAGCAGCTATATCACCAGCCTTATCACGACGCGCTGCGTGAACAACTCGAGCGAATTCACCAGAGGTTCGGCTACGTCATACTTTACGACTGCCATTCGATACGTTCACTCGTACCCTATTTATTCGAGGGGCAATTGCCCGACTTTAATATCGGCACCAACAACGGCAGTAGCTGTGATGCAACAATCGAATCCGCGGTTTACAGTGCCTGCACTCGAGCCTCAGGATATCGCACCGTAGCGAATGACCGATTCAAGGGGGGCTGGACCACGCGACACTATGGCGAGCCAGGGCGTGGATTTCATGCTATCCAGATGGAGCTGGCGCAATGTAATTATATGGTCGAGGCGCCGCAGTGGCATTACCTTGATGACAAGGCTGACGAACTTCGTGTTATTCTTGGCGATATCCTGAAAACCCTGACCAAAATCCTGGACTAGATCCTTCCATCAATGCTGCAGATCATCAAAGACCCGATTGGCAGGGGAAAAGAACGAGCCTGCTATGTTCACCCCGACGACCCGCGCAAGGCGATTAAGATTTCAATGGGTGAAATCAGCACGCAATCGAAACGCGAAATCAAGTTTTATCGCAAGTTACAAAAGCGTGGTGACGTTGATGAAAAGCATATCCCGAGGTTTTACGGCCTGTGCGAGACCAACCTCGGGCAGGGTATCGTTGTCGACTTGATTCGTAACTACGATGGCGAGGTTTCTAGACCGCTGAACTGGTATCTCGCCCAGGGTTGTCTGATCGAGGAATTTGAACCTAGCCTGGATGAACTGAAACACTCGTTTCTGCAAAACCTGATCATATTTAATCATGACATGACCATTGGTAACCTGCTGGTACAGAAATTCTCGACGCGCAAGACGCGACTGGTCGCAATCGATGGCCTCGGCGACGTGACCGCACTCGACTGGTTGGACTTTTTCCCGTTCCTGGTAAAGCGCAAAATCCGGCGCCGCTGGGCTCGATTCATGGCTCGTGTCTATCGCACTCGTGAAGTTCGCCTGCAACGCGAAGCAACGGATACCGAATCACCGTCAGGCAATCAGCCATAAAACCTGAGCTGAATCTGGTATTACCTGAAAAGCATTGAAATGAAAACGCTATTTCATCAAAGCCTTTATCAATTTGACCAGGCACAGCCGTCGTACTGGGAGGCGACCGCGGGTAGCTCGAAATTGAAAAGCGAAACGCTTTCAGGGACGCAAAGTTGCGATGTCGCGATCATCGGGGGCGGGTATACCGGGCTTTCTGCAGCATTGCACCTGGCGCGCGATTTCAGCGTCGATGTATGCCTGCTCGAGGCTGGACACATTGGCTGGGGTGCTTCGGGACGCAATGGTGGCTTTTGTACCATGGGTGCCACCAAGGTCTCATTAAAATCCCAGTTGGACAGGTTCGGCGTCGAGCAAACCCGCAGCTTCCATCAAAGCCAGGTAGAAGCGGTAAATCTCGTGCGCGCATTGGGCGAGGATGAAAGTATTGACTACCTGCCCCAGGGTGACTGCGAGTTCACCGTTGCCGACAGCCATGCGCATTTCGTCAAACTGCAGAAACGGGCAGAACTCGAACAGACGCTGCTAGGTCTCGAAGTCACTGTTCATAACCAGGATGAGTTTCGCGAGATCGGCTACGACTCACCCCACCAACACGGCGCGATAGCGCTCAGGCCTTCGTTTGCACTTCACCCGTTACGCTATGCCCGTGGGCTTGCCGCGGCCGCCGAACGCAGGGGTGCTCGAATCCATGCGCACAGCGAGGTAATGCACTGGCACAAGCAGGGGGATGGCAGTCATTTGCTAGAAACTGCTCATGGCAGTCTGCGCGCCAAACAGGTTATTCTGACCGGTAATGGTTTCATGCCTGAGCATTTGCATCGTGGTGTTCAAGACAGGCCTTTACCCGTGCAAAGCGCCATTGTCGTCACCCGCCCGATGAGCGAGGCCGAGTTACAGCAAAAGGGCTGGCATACCGAAAATCCGACGATTAACTCGAAGCACATGTTTTTCTACTATCGCCTGCTGAGCGATAGACGCTTCATGCTCGGTGGTCGCGCCAATCATATCGGCGACCCGGCGGGAGCCGAACAGACCTTCCGTGGGCTTAAGCAATCGATTGCCAGCATGTGGCCGCAATTTGCCGATATCGAGTACACCCATCAATGGCGCGGACTGGTTTGCTTCGCGCTGAATTTGCGGCCTTCGATCGGCAGAATGCCCGAGGATAAGTCAGTTTTTTTTGCTTACGGCTACCATGGCAACGGGGTCAACAGCGCTACCTGGAGCGGCAGAGAACTGGCCAGATGGCTGGCCGGGGAAAAATCCGGAGGCTCTTTGTTGCCAACACACTTACCCGCCATCATTCGCGGCAGGCCACCCAAATTTCCACTCGCGTTTTTACGCCGCCAATATGTTCGAGCTGGCCTAAGTTTTTACAGCCTGCGCGATCGGTTCAATTTTTAACGATTGCGCAACATGGATTTTCTCAATATCAGCTTAAGCGGCGAGCCAGGCATGGCAATTGTAGCCATCGTCGCGTTCGGCGCCGGATTGATCCGTGGATTCACCGGTTTCGGTGGCCCCGCGTTTATCCTCGCGATTCTGACCCTGTTTTTTACGCCCTATAGCATCGTGTCGAAAATCCTGGTGGTGGATTTTATTGCGAGCGTGTACCTGTTCAAGGCGGTTCACCGGGAAATCGACTGGCGCGCAACCGCGTCGATGGTGATTCCTACCCTGGTATGTATGCCGCTCGGCCATTGGCTACTGATCGAACTTGACCCGCTCTGGATGAAACGCGCAATGGCGCTGATAATTGCAACCGCCTGCGTCATGATGCTGGTGGGATTTCGCTACCGGCATCCAATGACAACTCACTGGCTGATTTTTGTCGGGGTCTGTGCCGGTATCGTTTTTGGCGGCAGTTACATCGCGCTGGTCGCAGTCGTGTTTATCCTGCTCGGCCCTTATGACAAGCATCAGGGACGGACCCTGATTATCTCCTGGTCGTTTTTTGCGGTGCTCGGCTTCGCCCTGATTTCTGCGCTTAGCGGCACCACCGGTGTCGATGACGTAATCGCAGCCGCACCCGGTGCAGTAACTTATTTGCTGGGTACATGGATGGGTTCACACGGGTTTCGCAAATCAAGCGAAAAGGTTTTTCGCCGCGCTGCAATCGCGGTACTGTTATGCCTCGCGATATTTAACCTGGCTATTTAGTCAATCACCGACATTTTGATCCCTGATCGGGTAGAATCGCGCCCCTACCCGGATTTCAACATGCAAATCGAACTCAACTCCCAGCCCAGACCCTTAAACCATTACCCGCTGTACTGGGCGGAATGCTTTGGTACGGCGCCGGTTTTGCCGATGTCGCGCGCAGAAATGGAGCAGCTCGGTTGGGATAGTTGCGACATCATTGTCGTGACTGGCGATGCCTACGTCGATCACCCGAGTTTCGGCATGGCGGTGATCGGGCGCCTGCTCGAAGCGCAGGGTTATCGAGTCGGTATTATCGCGCAGCCCGACTGGCATTCCGCCGAACCGTTTAAAGCGCTTGGCAAGCCCAATCTGTTTTTTGGCGTGACCGCGGGCAACATGGATTCGATGATTAATCGCTATACCGCGGACCGCAAAATCCGTAGCGACGATGCTTACTCACCGGGCGATGTCGGCGGAAAGCGACCCGATCGCTGCTCAATCGTTTACGCACAACGTTGCCGTGAAGCCTTCACCGACACGCCCATTGTTATCGGTGGTATCGAAGCCTCGCTGCGCCGGATTGCGCACTACGATTACTGGCAGGACAAGGTGAGGCGCTCAATCCTGGCCGACGCCAGGGCCGATATCCTGCTCTATGGCAATGCCGAGCGCGCAATCATTGAGATTGCGCATCGCCTCGCAAATGGCGAAACAGTTGATCAAATCACCGATGTGCGCGGGACCGCATTCTTCGTCAAGGACTTGCCGGCCGACTGGACCGTAATCGATTCGACCAACGTGGACAAACCGGGCCGCGTGGAAAATCCACAAAACCCTTACGCGATTATCGATCAATCGGTTTGCGATGCAAGCCCGGACAATGACCAGGCGCCGAGTGCAGAGGTCAAACTCGAGGGTAAGCTCGCACGCGTGCAACAGAAACTCGAACAGCGCTTTAAAACCGTGGTGCGCCTGCCCTCTTTTAACGATGTCAGTCGCGACCCGGTACTTTATGCGCATGCGAGTCGCGTGCTCCATCTCGAAACCAATCCCGGCAATGCGCGCGCACTGGTGCAAAACCAGGGCGGACAGAAGATCTGGTTCAATCCGCCACCGATTCCACTCAGCACCGAAGAAATGGATTACGTATTCGGTTTCGATTATGCACGGGTGCCACACCCGGCTTACGGTGACGCGCGTATTCCCGCGTACGAAATGATCCGCTTCTCGGTCAATATCATGCGCGGCTGTTTCGGCGGCTGTACCTTTTGCTCGATTACCGAACACGAGGGGCGCATCATCCAGAACCGCTCGCAGGAATCGATTCTGCGTGAAATCGAGACCATGCGAGACAAGGTGCCTGGTTTTACCGGGGTGGTATCCGATCTCGGCGGCCCGACCGCCAACATGTACCGGATCGCCTGCAAGTCAAAGGCGATCGAAACGGCCTGTCGCCGACCATCCTGCGTCTACCCGGGAATCTGTGAAAATCTCAATACCGATCATTCGGCCCTGATCGAACTTTACCGTGGCGCGCGCGCCATCGATGGCGTGAAAAAGGTTTTGATTAGTTCCGGACTACGTTACGACCTCGCGGTAGAGTCGCCGAAGTACGTTGAAGAGCTGGTCACGCATCACGTCGGCGGTTATTTGAAAATCGCGCCCGAGCATACCGAGCAGGGCCCACTGTCAAAGATGATGAAACCGGGGATGGGTAGCTACGATCGCTTCAAGGCGCTGTTTGAAAAGTATTCCAGGAAGGCGGGCAAGGAGCAGTATCTTATCCCCTACTTCATCGCGGCCCATCCCGGCACCACCGAAGAAGACATGTTGAACCTTGCACTCTGGCTCAAACAAAACGGCTTTCGCGCAGACCAGGTACAAAATTTTTATCCGTCCCCGATGGCAACCGCAACCGCGATGTATCACAGTGGTAAAAATCCGCTCAAACGTGTCCGTCGCGATAGCGAGGAAGTCAACACTGCCAAAGGAGAGAAACAACGGCGCCTGCACAAGGCTTTTCTGCGCTACCATGACCCGGCTAACTGGCCCATGCTGCGCTCGGCGTTAAAGGATATGGGCAGGGAGGAAATGATCGGCAATGGCAAACATCAACTGATCCCGACACATCAGCCTCGCAATGCCGGGAGTTACCACAGCCCACGACGCAAGAACAGTTACCAGGCCCAATCGGGCCGGGTAAAAAAGGGAAGCATGTTAACGCAACACACCGGCTTACCGCCGCGCAAGTAGAGATCTATTCTTTCTCGATCACGAGGGTAATCTGGCCAACCTTAAAACCCCACTTGGTCATGACTGACTCGTTTAACAATACTCGCTCCGACACCAGGTACATGCGGTCGTCGAACCTTGTTTTTAAAGACAGTTCGCGGACGCGGGCTGGAGGGATTCAAGGCGCTTGTTTAAGCCGATGCGCAGCGAAATTCAGGCGGCTTCCATTTCGCTGATGTGTTCCTGGCAAAGTTTCATCGAATCTGCCATTTGCTGACCGCTTTCAAAACGCTGCTGCGCTTCTTTTTCCAATATCTTGTCAATCAGATTATTGACACAGTTTGGCAGGTCGGAACGGAAACGTCGGATATCGGGATGCTTCTCATTGGCGATGTTGTACATCAGACTGGCGATTGAATCACCCTTGAACGGTAATTCGCCACACAGCATCTGGTACATAGTCACACCCAGTGAAAAAAGGTCTGCACGCCCATCGACTTTCTTACCTGCGAGGTGCTCTGGTGACATGTAGTAGGGGCTACCGATTACGGTGCCGGTTTTGGTCTTGCTCGCATCGGTGAGGCAGGCAACGCCAAAATCGGTTATCTTGGCAACGCGTTTTTCATCGTCATAAATGATATTTGCCGGCTTGATATCACGATGCACTACGTGCTGCTGGTGTGCATAATCGAGTGCCATCGCAACGTTGATAATGATGTTGAAAACATCGCTTACCGGCAACAGCGACTTAGCGTTACAGTAGGCTGTCAAGTCCTTGCCCTTGAGATAGTCCATCGCGATATAGGCAAGGTCCTGCTCGTCCCCGACGTCGTAAACAGTGACGATGCCAGGGTGATCAAGCCTTCCTGCGGCCTCGGCTTCACGAAAAAAGCGGGTGCGCACTTCATCGCGCATATCCTCTTCTATCTCATCCGATAACAACATTGTCTTGATCGCCACGGTACGACCGATCTTGTCGTCCTGGCCGAGATAAACCATCCCCATCGCACCGCGTCCGATTTCACTGTCGATCCGGTAGCGTCCGAGCTTGGGCTTCTCAAGCGTATCCGCGCCCGAAATCAGGTTTGGACCCGGGCCCGTGGCGTCTCGATTACCGAGCACCACGGTATTTGCGGCATTTTCATTTTGCTGGACGCGCTCGCTGACGTCATTGAACTTGGGATCGCGCTCACTGATAAACTTGAACACTGCCGCTGCCTTGTTGAACTGGCGCTTGCGCTCATAATCGAGACCCAGGTTGTAAATCTGTCCGAGCAGTGAATCATCTGCCTGGCAGGTACGATACTTTGCGAATGCCTGATCCAGGTTTCCCTGCGCGTGCAGCGACTGCCCAAGTAAACGGTTCGCGGCTGAGAGCTCACCCTGCACCAGACTCAAACGCGCATTCACTGACTGACGCGTTCCGAGTATCAAAAGCCCAACGATTAACATGACCACTGCGGACATCATCGGCAACCACAACGAATGTAAGCTCATCAGCATAAAATGCGCGTTAAAAATCATTAGTATCAAAAACAGGCTCAGAAAAAACGAGGTGTTGGCACGAAAACGACTCATTACCAGCATCAAATAAAGCCCGATCACAACGATAATTCCACGCTGCGCCCAGCCGGCCCAGTCTGGTAAACGATATTGTTCATTGTTGAGCAGACTCGAAACCGTATGGGCAATTGCCACTGTCGGTGAAATCGCCTGTCCAGTGGGTGTCAAACGCGGCTGCGCGAGGCGTGGAGACGTCAATCCAACGATGACAATCTTGTCACGAAAAACGTCGGTGGCCACGCTCCCGTTGAGCACATCGATTAACGAATATAGCTTGAAGGCGGATTTACCATCCTCGTCTTCATAGAAGTGCGGATAGATCCTGAAATTTATATCCGTACCAAGATCTTTCCCTCCGAGCATCGGGCTGGCACTGGCTCTGGATTCGATATGCTGCATTGACATACTTTTACTGCGGGTTGCGAGCATTAACGCAAACGATGGCAGATAATCGCTGCCGTACTGCACGATCAATGGTTCACTGTTGAACTGTTCGGCAAAACTGACTACACCAACTCCACTCGCCTGTTTGGTCAATATATCGATGGGCGGAAAGATTTCCGATGCTCGCGTAATTTTCGGGGACGGCCAGCCAAAACCGCGACCATTATTACCATTGACACTAACCTTGGGTAATGAAAACCTTTCCATATGCCTGGGTAGCGCAGGACTTAAACCAGTTACCGGCTTATCGGTGGGAATATATGGCATCGCGAGCACAATTCGGCCGCCAGATTTGAACGTTCTGGCCAGGTTCTTGTCGCCTAGCAATGTCGACTCGGTTGCAATTAGCGCTTTGTTAACGCGCCGGCCGAGTTTTTTCTCTTTCTTGAGGATGGCGCGCAACTTAGCTAACGAGGAAAGTCCTGCTTCGTGCTGCCTGGTGTCAAATGGCATCGTAAAACCTATGACATTGGGCTTGGCTTTCGATAATAAACGTGTGGTTGCGGCAATTACTTCGCGCGACCAGGGCCACGCCCCGAGCGCCTGTAGCGATTTATCGTCAATGGCAACTACTACGATGTCTTCGTGCGGTTCGGTCGATGCAGAAAGTTTAACCCCGAAATTGTATGCCTGACGATCGAGCGCAGAGAACCAGCCTGCCTCTGCGAAGAGCAGAAACAAGATGGTAATGACCAGTCCGATAAACCAGTCGCGGCGCAATAAAGACTTAATTGACGGCATTCAAGCTTCGCTATTTTTTTAACTACCCAGCTGTTTGTTGTCTTATAGTCTATTCGTGAGGATTTTCTGCTTCGATTGCATATAAGTCGACAGGTTCACAGAGTAGAATTAATTGCGCTTGGCAACACATTCTTTTAGCCTTCACGGCAACTCTCGAGCTCGCTATGCCTGATTCAATCAAGCTATTGTCAACCCGCCGTTTCCGGCCATTCTTTCTGACCCAGTTGCTGGGTGCCTTCAATGATAATCTTTATAAAAACGGGTTGACGATTTTCATTGCGTTTCAGGCGGCAAGCGTTTCCCAGCAGCAAAGCAATACCCTGGTTAATATCGCCGCCGGCTTGTTCATTCTTCCATTTTTCCTGTTTTCACCCATTGCAGGGCAGCTTGCTGACAAGCACGAAAAATCGATGTTAATCAGGCGTATCAAGTTACTTGAAATCATGATAATGCTGCTTGGGGGAATCGCCTTCGTATTACAAAGTCCAGAATTACTGGTAGCGATTCTATTTTTAATGGGGACCCAGTCCGCCCTGTTCGGACCAGTCAAATATAGCTTGCTGCCCCAGGCGTTAAAGCCTGCAGAATTGGTGGGTGGAAATGCAATGGTCGAGTTCGGGACTTTTATCGCAATCCTGATGGGATTAATCGTGAGCGTCTACGTGATTGGTCTGGGCCATGCGGCGATGGCCATCGCCGTAGTGCTTACGGCCTGTATCGGTTACTGGGCAAGTCGTGGCATTCCACCGCTTGCTGCGGGAGACCCGGAACTCAAGATCAGCTTTAATATTCCAAAACAAACTCTCAGCATTTTGCGCGATGCGCGTGAGAATATGACCGTGTTTTACTCGATAATGGGTATTTCATGGTTCTGGTTTATCGGTATTACCTACATTACCCAATTGCCCAATTTCGTTCGCTATGAACTTGGCGCAAATGAGCAGGTTTATATCTTGTTGCTGGCGATGTTTTCAATTGGCATCGGTGCCGGTTCATTCCTGTGCGAGCGTCTTTCTGGTCGTATCGTCGAAATCGGCCTGGTGCCCATTGGGGCGCTGGGTTTGACGCTTTTTGGCATAGACCTCTACTTCAACCAGGACCTGTCATCCAGTGATATCCTGATCGGTCCGTCAGGTTTCCTGGCGCAGGGTTCGAGTCTCCGGGTATGCTTTGACATCGTCATGCTGGGTGTCTCCGGCGGTGTTTACATCGTGCCGCTTTATGCACTGGTGCAGCAACGTAGTAAGCCCGACAAACGCTCCCGCATCATCGCAGCTAACAATGTACTGAATGCACTGTTTATGGTGGCGGCTTCGCTCTACGGACTGTTTGCGCTGTCTACCGGGGCTTCGATTCCAATGCTGTTTTTGATCCTGGCATTTATGAACGCGGCGGTCGCACTATTCATCTTCATGCTGGTGCCCGAGTTCATTATGCGCCTGTTGGTATGGCTCCTGGTCCACACGCTATATCGGGTCGAGAAAACCGGGCTCGAGCAGATTCCCGATGACGGACCGGCCGTGCTTATCTGTAATCATGTGAGTTTTGTCGATGCCCTTGTTCTGGCCGGCTGCATCCGGCGCCCGATACGCTTCATCATGTATTACCAGATATTTGAATTACCGATTCTCTCTTTTATTTTCAAAACCGCAAATGCAATTCCAATAGCGGCAGAGCACGAGGATAAAGACATGATGGAACGCGCCTTCGACGAGGTCAGTAACGCGTTGCAACAGGGCGAACTGGTGTGCATATTTCCCGAGGGCAAGATTACCGAAAGCGGTGAAATCGGCCCTTTCAAACCCGGCATAACCCGCATCCTGCAGCGCGACCCGGTTCCAGTGATACCGCTGGCACTGCGCGGCCTGTGGGGGAGTTTTTTCAGTCGGGCATATGGCAACGCCATGACCCGCCTGCTTCCGCGTGGCATGTTGAGTCGTATCGAGTTGATCGCGGGCGATGCTATTAATGCCAGCGATGCCAGGCCAGACCTGCTGCAACAGAACGTATTGCAGCTTCGCGGCGAGCGTCTTTAGTCTTCCATCAACTCCAGCAAAAAACGCAAATCATACCTTTGATGTCTATTTTTGCAGAAATAACTTGTCTATAATGACCGCCCTTTATTTTTGCCCTTAGCGGAGACACATATGAGCCAGCCAGCTGAAGCCGTATCCTCAGAAATCACGCAGTTAAGCCACTATATCAATGGCGAACACGTCGCCGGCACCAGTGGGCGTTTTGGTGATATTTTCAATCCAAGCAGGGGCGTAAAAATCAGTGCGGTTCCATTGGCGTCGAAATCGGAGGTTGAGGCCGCGATAGCCGTTGCCGAGGCCGCGTTTCCTGACTGGGCCGCGACTTCTGTTCTACAGCGCTCAAGAATCATGGCGCGCTACGTGCAGTTACTCTACAAACACCAGCATGAACTGGCTTCACTGGTGTCAACCGAACACGGCAAGGTCATCGAAGATGCGATGGGATCGGTATTGCGCGGTATCGAAGTAGCCGAGTTTGCCTGTGGTGCACCGCATGCCCAAAAGGGTGAGTTTTCCGATAACGTAGCACGCGGCATCGATATCTACTCGATGCGCAAGCCGCTGGGTGTGGTCGCCGGCATCACTCCATTTAATTTTCCCGCGATGATTCCATTGTGGATGACAGGAATGGCGTTGATTACCGGTAACACCGTGGTGCTGAAGCCTTCGGAAAAAGATCCTTCCTGCCCCATCCGGCTGGCTGAACTGTTCATCGAAGCCGGGGCGCCTCCCGGTGTCTTTAACGTCGTCAACGGTGATAAGGAAGCCGTCGATACCCTGCTCAACGACGAGCGTATCAAGGCGATCAGCTTCGTTGGGTCGACCCCGATTGCGAAATACGTTTACGCCACCGCCACGGCAAACGGCAAACGTTGCCAGGCCATGGGGGGTGCCAAAAACCACATGCTGATCCTGCCCGATGCAGATCTCGGGGATGTCGCCAATGCGCTAATGGGCGCGGCTTATGGTTCTGCTGGCGAACGCTGCATGTCCATTTCGGTCGGTGTCTGTGTCGGCGATGAGGTTGCCGATCAGTTAATCGATATTTTAAAACCACGCGTCGAAGCACTGCGCATTGGTTCCAGCCTCGATACCAACCTCGAAATGGGCCCACTGGTGACTAAAGAGCACCGCGAAAAGGTCATGAACTATATCCAGATGGCTGAGGACGAAGGCTCACGCCTGGTCGTTGATGGCCGCGATTTCGTGTGTGACGGCCATGAGAATGGCTTCTTTCTGGGCGGTTCACTAATCGACAATGTCACCCCTGAAATGCAGTCTTACCAGGAAGAGATTTTTGGCCCGGTGCTGCAAATTATGCGCGTTGGTTCGTTTGAAGAGGGAGCTGCACTGGCTACCGATCACCCTTACGGCAACGGCACTTCTATTTTCACTAAAAACGGGGCCGCTGCACGCACCTTTGCCGACAAGGTCGAGGTTGGTATGGTCGGAATTAACGTCCCGATTCCGGTACCGTTGGCTTTCCACAGCTTTGGCGGCTGGAAGTCTTCGGCTTTTGGTGATCACAACCAGTACGGTATGGAAGCATTACGATTTTACACCAAGGTAAAAACCGTAACTTCACGCTGGCTGGATCGTGGGCTCGACGCCGAGTTTACAATGCCGGTGTTGAAGTAACGACTCGGCTGACTTGAGCTTGATTTTTTCTGTTACCACCACCCTCATTTTGATGGGGGTGGTAACCTGACCCGGTTAATTGCGTCAACCGGGCTGGACTACCCGATAGGGCAATAACCCCTAATTGTTAAAACCGTAGTCGTAACTCTGGCCTCCGCTGGAATCATACACTTGCGCATGGAACGAGACGATAACGCGGTCTTCTGCACCGTTATAGGGGAAGGGCATATGCTTGATATGCGATGGAAACACACAGAGCTTGCCATCCTCAGGGTAGGAATCCCAACTGCTATCGTGCAGATAGTAATTACCGTAATCACCGAAACCACCCGCCATGTGCTCGATATGCGGCCCATAAAAGCGGGTAGTCCCGTTCGGTTGTTCACCACGATGCGAGTCCGGTGACTTACTGCAATCACCCGAGCGCACGTAGTAAACCCCGGACCAGGAGCAATTGCCATGCACATGCATTTCATGGAAGGCATGATTGTTTGAAATCTGAAACCAGAGGCCAGTAATGTTAACGCGCACTTTTTCGCCACTACTCCACAAACCCTCATTGGCTACCTTCGCGACTTCAACAATCCCCTGACTGATGAATTCCGCCAGCTCGTTTAGCTCATTATGAAGAGGATACTTGCTGAGCAGGTCATCACCGCTGGCATAGGCCTACTGCGGTTTGCCCTGCTCTCGATCACGGTGTTGGTAAAACAATTCTAACAGTATCGGATTTACCTTTTGATAATGCGCAAAACGCTTCACCAGTAATATGGTCGGCCACAGAGTAATGATGTTCTGATTGCCGACTGCTTTAGGTTTCTTTGCCATAAGCTTTTATCGGTTTCCTTTAAGTGTCAATGATTAATCGCTTAAGTTAACGGTGTCTTGCCATAGCGTTGACATTCTTCAATATAAGCACCCGCTCTTTTCGTCATCGGCACGCGGGCACTGGCAATATAGCTAATCAGCAACCTGCCTTCCTGAATCAGATCCCGCCCGTAGGCTATTCGCATGCGCAGCATTTGATCAGCCCTGGCGGGCAACCTGGGCCTGAATGCATCGAGCCTTTCACCCAACGAGACGAAGTTCGGCCATACCTGAAAAATAATCGGATCCTTTTTCATGGTTTCGGCAGCCTCTCGTGCGGCCGTCGCGTAATCTACGATCAAACCTTCCAGTCCGACAAACAGCGGCTGGCTGCAGAACACCTCTAACATGCAGTTTGCAAGCTGGTCAATCTCACGCATCCCTTGTGCAATTTTTATGAACCTTGACTCGTAAAAGTCAGCAATAGGCATTGTAAAGGCTTTGAATGGTTCGCCCCAGACCTCGTCGATTCCCTCGCAGCCACTATGATGCCTGACCTGTTGACCCAGGGTTAGCGCCTCCTCAAAACAATCGCTGCACTGGCGCATTAATTCATTGTTCTCACTGACCTGCACGCCGAGCTCACCCAGGTCCACGATCGTGGTAAACAAATCCGTGGCCCGGTTGAAAAGTGCGCCCGCCAGCATGGCTGCGTTGACGCGCTTACGTTCTGGATCGGTTTCACTTGCGTAAGCTTCGCGGGCAAGCTCAAGACTCCTGCCCGGAGTATTGATACCGGCTTCGGTATGGTGAAACGCACGCCGGGTAAGACTGTCGATCAAGCGCTTGCGATTGGTCAGCGAATCTTGCAGCGGTGCATAGTATCGAATCCAGTAACCATCGAAGAAAACACGCTCAATGTTATCGATAATGCGTTTATCCCCATTTTTCGGGGGAAGATTACTTTCAGAAGCGGTTTCCATGGGGTCCGCGAGTTGTTACTGTAATTAGGAATCGGACAATCATAAATCAATCTGGCCACAATGTTATGAAATCTGTTGGGGTAATCAATTAAAATTTTGAATACTGGAAAGCGGCGGGTCTGCGCTATGGCTCATCCTGTGAGCCGTCATTATTTTATAATCCTCTGGTTTCGCAAGATAATCCTGCTGTAATGGCTTTAACCATCCTGAGCTCCAACCGAATCGAAACGCTGCAATCACGGCTAACGCAGCATCTTGCCGCCGAGCCATTGAGCGACCCCTTCGCGCACGAGGTAATCGTGGTTCCTACCTACGCGATGTCGCGTTGGCTGAATCTGCGTATCGCGCAACAACAGGGGATCGCGGCAAATATCCATTATCCCCAGGTGGGAAAATGGATATGGGAACTAGCCGGCCAGATACTGGAGGAATTGCCTCATCAAGATCCCTATTCCAGGGACCTGCTTGGTTGGCAAATATTTGCTGCCTTGCCCGGACTGCTGAGTCAGGATGGGTTTGCATCATTGCGTTGGTATCTCGATGACGACCAAAGCGGCATCAAGCGGTGGCAACTGGCGCAACGTATCGCGACCAGCTTCGACCATTACCAGGCTTATAGACCGGAGCTGATTCGTCATTGGTCGCATGGCAATGACAGCCAGTGGCAGGCCTTGCTGTGGCGGAAAATTGTTGCCACAAGGAAGCAGGCTCATCGGGTTGATGTTATGGGAAGCATCATCGACCGCCTCAACAGCAACCCCGTCGAAATCAATCTTCCCGAACGTATCAGCTTGTTCACGATGTCCAGTCTCGCACCCTTTGTCATCGAATTTATTAACGCCCTCGCGCGCAGAACTGAAATAATTCTCTATCAGCATAATCCCACGGACCAGTACTGGGCCGACCTGGTCAATGAAAAAGCAAAGGCGAGACGGCGCCTGCAAAGTCCTGCCGACGCGGAATATCTCGATTCGAGTAACAGTTTGCTGGCTTCCTGGGGCAGGCAGGGACAGGCGATGCAGGACTTATTGCTTGAACTGGGATCGGTTACCGGTAGTGAAGTTGAAGATAATCAGCCCCCTGGTAAAGACAGTATCCTGCAATGTCTGCAAGCCAGCCTGTTTAATCTTGAAAAACCAGAGCCGGCAATAGCTATCGATGATTCAATCTCGGTTCAAATATGTCATAGCCCGATGCGGGAATGCCAGGTGTTACATGATCACCTGCTGATGTTGCTTGATCGACATCCTGAACTGTCGAGCGAAGACATACTGGTTATGGTCCCCGAAATAAGTCGCTACGCACCTTACATCGAAGCAGTTTTTCAGCACGATACAGGCGACAAGCGCCCTGACCTGGCCTGGAATATTTCCGATATCAGCGTTAGTGACGCTCATCCACTGGTCAGGATTTTTCTGCAATTATTGAAACTACCCGGCAGCAGGTTCACCCGCTCCGAGGTCCTGGCCTTTCTCGAGTGTACCGAAATTCGAAATCGATTCGGTATTGATCAGCAAATGCTGGAGCAGATATATCCACTGCTTGAATCCAGCCGGGTACACTGGGGTATCGACGCAAATCAGCGACGAGCCCTCGGGCTGCCCGCAATTCACGAAAATACCTGGCAACAGGCCTGGGACCGGTTTTTTGCCGGCTACGCGATGATGGATGATGCCCTTTGGCATGGCATTGCACCGATCACTGAGATTGACACCGATGGTGGCGTTGCCATATCCCAGTTCAGGTATCTGTTTGAGCGCCTGACATACTGGCATGAAAAACTTGGAACTGCTGCGAGCGCGGAGGACTGGCAGCGGCGCTTGCATCAATTGATCGAGGAGTTCTTTTCCTCGCGAATTGTGACTGATGATTTGCTGCTATCGTTGCGTAACGCGATCAGTGAAATCGGTCAATCAGAATCTGTCGAATTAAGCCCTGCCCTGGTTTGCTACTGGATGGAAAAACAACTGGCGACAAATCAACAACCGGGCCGCCTCTATTCAGGAGGCATCACCTTTTGTGGTATGCAACCCATGCGTAACATCCCGTTTCCGGTAATCTGTGTGCTGGGAATGCAGGACAACGCTTTTCCGCGCAGGGACCATCCCGCCGAGTTTGACCTGATGCGTCACGAATGGCGCCCGGGTGACCCACTCCGATCTGATGAAGACCGCTACCTGATGCTCGAAACCCTGTTGTGCGCACGGCGTTATCTTTATTTCAGTTATTGTGGGCGCAGTCTCAAAGATAATAGTGAATGTCAGCCTTCGGTGTTGCTGCGCGAGCTGCTCGATTACCTCGATACCAGCTTCGGAACCGATGACACTGGGCGTACAGCCAGTGAGCAGGTTTCGCGGACTCATCCGATGCAGGCCTTTTCTTCAAGAAACTTTGCGCCAGGCAATCCCGGTTACGACCAATACTGGTTTGACACGTCGCAACATCTTGCAGCGAACAAACCACTTGATCGAATCAGGGCCTGGCCGAAGGAATCCCTTGCCTCCACCTTAAACCTGGATAGTGGGATCGATCTCGAAATGTTGAAGCGATTCTTCAGCCATCCAATTCGTTACTTCTTCGGCTCGAGGCTAGGTATCAGGATTACTGCCGAACCGGATTCCGACGACGAAGAAATTTTTACCCTGCAGGGATTACAGAAGTGGGAGCTTGCAGTACGCCTTGCGGATAACCAGTTAAACGGTCGTCAAAACGACGCCGCGAAATTTTCTGCGTTGGGTCTGCTGCCGCACGGCAGGGCCGCGCAAGTCGAATGGCTTGCAATTCAGTCAGAATACCGGGTTTTACTCGAGCAACTGGAGCGCTTTCGCGGCACGCAACCCGTTACCAGGTCGGTCGAGTGCCGATTTGACAATGTGCCGCTGCTTTATGGAGAGGTAAACGCCTGCTATCCCGACACTGGATTGATGCACTTCAGCGCGAGTAAATCCGTCAAAAGTAGAGCACTAATATCGCTTTGGCTTGATCACCTGGCTTTATCTGCGACGAACCAGATAGCCCGGCACGAATGCAGTCAATTGCTAATCCCGACCACACGGAGTCTTCGTTTTGAATATCTCGAGGCGCCCAGGGCCAAACAGATTCTGGCTAGCTATATCGCGCTGTTTCAACAAGGCCTTGAGCATCCTCTACCGGTGTTTCCTGACACCAGCTACGCCTTTGCATCACAGGCAGATCCTGAGACTGCGATGAGCAAGGCGCTCGCTTGTTGGAACGGGGGCCAATACCGGAATGCGCCCCCTGGTGAATGTGAAGATGAGTTCATACGGCTGGCGTTGTACCAGAATACGACCAGGCCGCTCGAAGATCCACTGTTCCAGGATTGCGCTCGGCAAATCTATCTGCCAGCCATCAAGCACGGTGACAAAAGTGCCTGAAGCCTCAACCTCAGCTATTCTCGACGCCGAGGCGGTACTAGAGCTCGATCTTGAAGGGTTCAAGCTCATCGAGGCCAGTGCCGGCACCGGTAAAACACACACTATCGCCGACCTGTACCTGAGGCATATTCTCGGTGGCCGACAGCCCTCACAGATTCTGATCGTTACCTATACCAACGCGGCAACCGAAGAATTGCGTGGTCGTATACGCAGACGACTCTATGAGGCGCTGGATTTACTCCAGCACTCCGCTACCTACGAGGACGATTTGCTGATGCTTTTGCTGAAACAGTCGCGAGACCTCGATGATGATTCGCGCACGGCTCAGATCATCCGCCTGCAGTTGGCAATACGCAGCATGGACGAAGCATCAATCTCGACGATTCACAGCTTTTGCCAGCGCAGCCTGCAGCAAAACGCATTGTCCGGTAACCAGCTTTTTAACAGCGACATGCTGACCAATGACGACTCGATCTGGGGATCCGCTATAAAAGACTGGTGGCGTAACCGGACTTATGAACTTGACAGTGATGGCTGGCAGTTGATTCACGACAATTTACCGGATCTTGATGGCCTCATCGCGACCCTGCTCGAACTGCGAAATAAACCGTCTGCACGCATCATACCGGAAGCCCGGGTAAGCCTGGCTAAACTGATGGAACAACCACGCAAGATTGCCAGCTCACTTCACCGGCTGGCCCCGCTATGGTTAAAGTGCCGGTCAGATATTGTCGATGTAATTTCGAACTCGACGGCACTCAGTAGAGCCGTAAAACTACCCTATCACCCTCAAAACCTGCCGCTGCTGCTAGAATCCGCCGACAATTTTTTCAATGCCAGGGAACCAGGCAGCCTCTTCCATAATTTTCAGTTTTTGGGGATAGAGTTATTGCAGCAGAACTCGAAACCTAGCAAGCGAGGACAGGACCCAGGGCTGGAGCATGAATTTTTCAAGCAAATCAGCCCTGTCGCTGATGCCTGGCTTGAGTTTACCAGTGAACTTAGCCCGCAATTACGCGCCGATGCTTTTCATACTGCTTCCTTGCAGGTCATCGAGGCCAAACGTGAATTAACCGCACTCGCCTATCAGGACCAGCTTACGCTGCTGCTGGATGCGCTTGAATCGAGCACCGGGGAAGCGCTCGCCCAGAGCCTTCGGCAGCAGTATCCGGTAGCCATGATCGACGAATTTCAGGATACCGATTCTATCCAGTACAGAATTTTCAGTCATATCTACCTGTCTGCTGATAACACCAGTCTGACCCTGATCGGTGACCCCAAGCAGGCGATCTACAGTTTCCGAGGCGGAGACATTTTCACCTATATGCAAGCCAGGCAATTGCCGCAGGTTGATTTATTCAGCTTGCAAACAAACTGGCGTTCCCAGCCAAACCTGGTGCACGCAATTAATACTCTTTTTTCGCATCGTCCCGACGCCTTCATTTACCGGGACTCAATCTTGTTTTCCCGGGTTGAATCAATCGCACAAAATACAGTTCATGAGCTTCGTCTCGAGGATCAGGGCGCTAGCGCAATGACATTGTGGCAACTCCCCACAAATGAAAATCAGGAAAACTATTCGCGCCAGGCTATGCGAGACCTGATCAACCAGGCGGTTGCGTCCGAAATTAGCAGCTTACTCGATACAGCAGGCCGACAATCTGCGACCATTGACGGTCGACCCGTACAAAGCGGGGATATTGCGATCCTGGTGCGACAGGCCTCCGAGGGGCAAGCCTTGAGCCGGGTTCTGAATCGGCGCGGTATCCGCACCGTTACCATCGGCAGGGATTCGGTATATCAAAGCGACGAGGCCAGGGGCCTTTATGACTTGCTGTTGGCAATTTCCCAGTATCAGGACCAGGCACTCGCCAGGCGCTCATTGACAACCAGTCTTCTCAATCTCGATTACCGGCAAATTGCGGCGATTGTCGACAGTGATTCCGCGTGGCAATGCTGGTTAGAGGACCTGGGCGACTTGCAGCAACTCTGGGACCGGCAGGGATTTATAGCGATGTTCCAGTCTCTGCTGCATAAATTCGAGATCACCCGATCCCTGGCACAAAAGGATAACCAGGAAAGGCGCATTACCAACTTGCTGCATCTGGCCGAGTTGCTGCAACAGCAATCCACGATCACCGCCGGGATGTCACCCATGATCAGCTGGTTTCATGACCAGTTTGAGGAAATCAGTATCGAGGATGCCGAGCTGCGCCTGGAAGACGATGAGGCCCTGGTCAAAATAGTAACGATTCATAAATCCAAGGGTTTGCAATATCCGATCGTGTTTGTGCCCTTCCTTTGGTCCTGTAAACAGGTAGACCGGTCCAGGGCTGTCTATTTTCATGATTCCGAACTGGTACCGTGCATCGACCTGGGTTCTCCCGAACTAGACATCAACTGGTTGATTGCAGAGAAAGAGCGCCTGGCGGAAGATATGCGCTTACTATACGTCGCGCTTACGCGTGCGCGTTCCAAGGTTTACCTTGCCTGGGGCCTCGCCGGTGACCCCGGCAAACCAGGCTATGCAAACCAGACCGCTCTCGCGTATTTACTCCATTCCAGACAAGTGCCGCCTGATCTGGAATCCGGAGCTCCAGACGGGTTTCCGGGTGATATGAACTTTGCGAGCGATCTGCAAAACCTGGTCGATAAGAGTGCCGAAACCATTGAACTGCTTCCCCTGCCACTTGAGACCGAAGCGTCAGGGCTTCGTCCTGACGTTGCGCAGCATCCGCCCGCCCAACTCGCCAAATTCTCGCGCACAAAATTGAACCAATGGCGTATCAACAGTTTTACCGGGCTGACGCGAGGCATACATCAACCGGGCAATACGGGAACTCTGGTGAGCCAGGGAGACTCTATCCTCGATTTCCCGGCCGGCAGTCATATTGGATTACTGATTCATTCGTTGCTCGAAAATCTCGATTTCCAGCAGGATACCGGTCAACAGTGCGGGCAACTATTCCCGCGCTTTGTGCCCCGTTCCGGCTTGGCCGCCGAACACGAACAAACACTGGTTACGTGGCTGGAAAACGTTCAACTGGCGCCCCTCGACAATGCCGGCATGACATTAAGCGGTCTGGCTAACGAGCAAAGGCTCAACGAACTTTCATTCGACTTCGCGCTCGATCATCTTGATATCGAGGCACTGAATCAGTTTATGCAATCCCTGTCACCAGTGCCGCTGAAAGCCGTAAGTAGTCCAGAGTTTCGTGGTTTAATGACCGGCGTGATAGATCTTGTATTTGTACACCAGGGTCGCTATTACATTGCCGATTATAAAAGTAACTTCCTCGGCGCCAGCCTGGAAGACTATGGCCCAGAAAAACTTCAACTGGCAATGCTGGACCGACGCTATGATCTTCAATCTCTGCTTTATTCGGTCGCACTGCATCGATTTCTGCAACAGCGTCTAAACGACTATAACTTTGAGCAGCACTTTGGTGGGGCTTACTACCTGTTTTTACGTGCGATGAGGCCACAGCATGGCAACCGCTACGGGGTTCATTTTGATCGACCCGCAGAGCCGACCATTCAAGCACTCGACCGGCTAATGAGCTTTACACCGCTGGAGTCGGTAAACGCATGACAAACCTGTTATACAGCCTCGCTCGTAACGGCGATATCCATTGGTTGAGTTACTATTTTGCCGAATTTATCGCAAAACAGGCTCAAACCTCTAACGATGAATTGCCGGGTCTCAGTGCTGCACTGGTCAGTGAAGCCAATCTGGCGGGAAACGTTTGCATAGAACTTGGCGCTTACAGTATGCGCCCTCTTTTTAATTCCAGCCGAATCGATGCGGCAGAAATCCCAGTGGGCCTTGACTGCGCCGAATGGTGTGCCCGATTAAGAACAAGCCCCTGTATCGGCGGGCCCAATGAAAACGCCCCGCTAGTACTCGATGAAAATCGCCTGTACCTGAATCGCCTGTGGTTATACGAAGATTTCGTTGCCGCGAAAATAAGGGCGCTGCTTGAACAGGAAGCCATTACCAACCAGTCAGAAATTATCGCCCAGGTCGATAAATTATTCCCGGCGTCAGACGCGGCCGATCAGGATCAGAAAGACGCGGTCCTGGCTGCCGCGAGTAAACCCTTTAGTGTCATATCGGGTGGTCCGGGCAGCGGCAAGACATCGACAATTGTTCGTATCCTGGCGGTATTACTGGCACTGAATCCGAAATGTCGTATTGCCCTGGCCGCACCGACCGGAAAAGCCGCAGCGCGCATGATGGCTTCGATTCGTCAACGTGTCGATCAGATCGGTCTCGACAACAGCACAAAAATTACAATACCGGGCGACGCGACGACCATTCATCGATTACTCGGGTATCGTCGCAATGGCTTTAGTTACAACGAACTGCATCGACTACCGGTCGACTGCGTCGTAATTGATGAAGCCTCAATGATTGACCTCAAACTAATGTTTCACCTGCTTGCGGCGCTGCCAGAGCAGGCCCAGCTGATTTTACTGGGTGACCGTGATCAATTGGCATCAGTTGCAGCCGGAAATGTTCTCGGCGATATTACCGGTCACGGCCATGCGCTAGATATCGGCGCTACGGCAGTTGAGACTTCGATCGCGTTGCTGCGTAACAGCTACCGTTTTAATCGTGACAGCGCCATCAGTCAGATCGCGTCCCTGGTCAACCAGGGCCAGAGCGCCGCCGCCATCGAATTGTTGCGTAGCAACGACAAGGGACTGCATTGGTACGCAGAGGAATCGGATCAGATCCATACCGAGGCGCTTGCCTGGATATACAATGCTTACCAGCCTGTATTTGAGAGCGACGCACCGGCAGACGCACTCGAAATTTACGAAACCACCAGAGTGTTATGCGCTACCAACCAGGGCTATTTCGGCGTCGAGTCTCTGAATCACCGAATTTCAAGTGCGCTGTTGGCGCACAACAATCTGCCCGAAACGAATTTATATAGCGGTCTTCCCATAATGATCACGCGCAACCACCATGAACTAGGCCTGTTTAACGGTGATACCGGTATCCTGTGGCAATTCGAAGATGGTCTGCGGGCCTGCTTTCGCGATTCTGGCGGGGGCATTCGTGATCTGGCGATAAATCGCCTGCCCGAATTCACGCCCGCCTGGGCCAGCACCGTGCATAAGTCCCAGGGATCCGAGTTTGACTCGGTGTTGCTGATACTTCCATCGGACCCGGAATCGGGTGTACTGTCACGGGAGTTGCTCTATACCGCCATCACGCGAGCACGCCAGCGGTTTATTTTACATGCTGCGAGTAGCGTTGTTGTCCGCGCCATCGAAAATCTTACCCGGCGCCATTCAGGCCTGGCTTATAAGCTGGGCTGGCCGGTTTAAGTTTCGTGGCCAGCTTGATTTAAGCGCGGTATGTACTAAAAAAGTAAGCATTATCAGAAAGGGGAAAACCGCACTTTTCGGTAACAAGGCTACCCTGCTGTTACCGACCTGCACTTCAATATGAGTAATATCGGCCTCGGCAAAGCCCTGATCGTCGACGACGAAAAAACCAATCGGCTAATTTTAAAGTCGCTGCTGAGCAAGCAGGGTTACCAAACCATTGAAGCCGTCAATGGACAGGAAGCAATCGACCTGTTCAATCAGGAAAATCCCAGTATCATTTTCATGGACGTGATGATGCCCGTGCTTGATGGTTACGAAGCGACACGTCAAATCAAGGCTGCCTCTGCGAACCGCTTTGTCCCGGTCATTTTCCTGACAGCGATGACCGATGAGGAAGCGCTCGCGCAGTGTATCGAGGCTGGTGGCGATGATTTCCTGATTAAGCCTTACGATAACATTATCCTGCAGAGTAAAATTCGCTCGATGCAGCGTATTGCCGCACTAAATCGCGAAGTGCAAGGCATGTACAGCATGATTCACCGTGAACAGGAAATCGCTGAGTCCGTGTTCATTAATGCGATACAGAGCTCCAACATCGAGAATCCGTATCTGCGACAGGTCGTGCGCCCTGCCGGCATCTTCAGCGGTGACATGGTTTTATCCGCATACTCACCTTCACGAGACCTGTTTTTTCTGACCGGAGATTTCACCGGGCACGGACTGCTCGCCGCGCTCGGTGCGATGCCGGTGTCAGAGGTATTTCGTGCCATGACCACCAAGGGATTCAGCCCCGAAGAAATACTCACCGGTATTAATAAGAAATTGAAGTCAATGCTGCCCGTCGGTATGTTCTTTGGTGCCCAACTGGTAGTCGTCAACCATGACCTCGAACATGTGCGCGTGTTCAATGCTGGTATGCCGGACGTAATAATCGTCGACGGAGAAACCAACCAGATCAAGCACCGCCTGACATCTACCGGTTTGCCCCTTGGTGTCGAGGCGATTATTGATCCCAAGGAAATGCTGCAATATGCCCCGATCGCTTACAACGACAAGATATTGATGCATAGCGACGGCTTAACCGAAGCCCGCAATGGACTGGATCAGGAATTCGGCAGTGATCGCCTGGTAGCATCGATTTCAAGTGCGCCAAAAAACAGCATATTCGACCAGGTGTTCGATGATCTCGATCAGTTTTGTGGCGATAACACCACCCAGGCCGACGACGTCACACTGGTCGAGATTACCTGCGTCCACGATGTATTGCCCGAAATAGAAGTGTATGACTACATCAAACCGTCGAAGTACATGCTCGGTGATCGGGGTGAATGGAAACTGTCGATGCGTTTTAATGGGGCCAGACTACGCGAGACCAATCCGGTCCCGATTCTGGTTAACTACCTTATGGAGATGGAAGAACTGGAAGCCGAGCGCCAATCATTATTCACGGTTATGACCGAACTTTATATAAACGCTCTCGATCATGGTGTACTCGGCCTTGATTCCAATCTAAAAACCGATCCGGCAGGCTTCGAGGCCTACTTTCAGACACGCGAAAGTCGACTTGCCAATCTCGACAGTGGCCATGTGATTTTTAATCTGTCAGTCGAGCAGGAGTCAAGCCGGCGCAGTATATTGCTTCGCATCGAAGACAGTGGTAAGGGTTTCGATTTCGAAAATCACAACCCGCCGCCCGACGAGGCAACGGCTCTGAGCGGCCGCGGCCTACTGCTAATTCAGGATTTATGCGAATCGCTGGAATACCATGGTAAGGGTAATATCGCAATCGCCCGCTTCGGATGGAGCACTAGCTAGACGGGGCTGGAGAGATCGTAGCGTTAAAACGGCAATTAGCCACCGATCTCTTTTTAAACAAACGAATTACTGTCAGATTTACTGCTGCGCCAGTTCTTCCGCGACAAGAAAGTTCATGATTTGAATCATGCGCTCGTTACTTCCAGCCAGAGACGCCGATACCAGATACTTGCCATTGACAATAACCGCGGGTACGCCACGATGGCCATAGCGCTTTTCCTTTTGAATATTTTTTCGAATCTGGGTTTCAACCGGGAATGAAAAATAGTTTTCTCTAAACAGTTTTTCATCGAGCCCCAGGCTCACGGCAAACTCGGCGAGCGTATCGAGGCTGGTTAATCGCTCGCGCTTGAGGTGTATTGCATCAAACAAGGCTTTATGTGTCTGATCCAGCGCGCTCATCATCTTAAAAGCATAATAAGCACGCGCATGCTCCGTCCACCGCGGATTGAGGGACGATGGAACCTGCTCAAATATAACACCATCAGGTAGGCCCGCAGACCAGCGTTCTACATAAGGCTCGAAACGAAAGCAGTGCGGGCAGCCATACCAGAAAATTTCGGTGACCACTATCTTATCGGGTTGCGATGTTTTAACCGCCGGCGTAACCAGCTGGTAATCGGTACCCTCTGCGAAAGTCATCTGCTGCGCAGCAGCGTTGCCTGAAATTAACAGCAACACGGCGAAACTCATCAGCCAGCGCTTAATCATTGTGTTTCTCCTGGAAAAAATCATTCATCTAGAGACAGCGTTGTTCTCGATTAGTTTAGTCGTGAATTTATATCGAGCCGGGTTAATGGCCGCTGAACGTAGACATTAGCCCGATTTACTGGATACCTGCTATGTAGGCCGCAACTGCCTTCATTTCCTCATCTGACATACGTACCACGACGTTGCGCATCATTTTGCCAGTATCGTTGGCGCGTGTTCCCTGCTTGAAGTTCTGTAACTGAGTAACCAGGTACTCGGGATGCTGGCCCTTGAGTGACGGCCAGCCAGCGGGGCCGTTACCCACGCCGCTCGGCGCATGACAGCCCATACAGGCGGCCACTTTGGTTTCAGTAATACCACCTCGATAAATACTTTCGCCAGTTTCAATCCTGTCCCCATCGAAAGCCATCGCTTTAGGTTGCTGGCTTTCATAGAAAGCCGCGAGGTTCTTCATGTCCTCGTCATTTAACAGCGCCACCATGCCGGTCATCGAGGCATTGTTACGACGTCCGGCCTTGAAATCCGCTAGCTGCTTGTATATGTAACTGGCATGCTGGCCGGCAAGCGATGGCCAGGCTCCATTGGTACTGTTTCCGTCCGCTCCGTGGCAAGCGGAACACACGGCGCTCTTAGTTTTACCAGCTTCGATATCACCGGCATTCGCGGCGAATGACACCAGGCCGGACAAGGCCAAAATCATGGCTCCAATTTGGCTCGCTTTCATTATTTCTCCAGGGGGAAAATGGTCGGAAATTTTGGGCGCAAATGTATATCATACCCGGGCCACACGTTCAACACTAACCCAATCGATATAATGAGTATTTCTTTCAAACAGGCAAAATTTACCACCAGCGCATTCGAGCTTTCGCAGCTGCTTCCAGACGAGGGAGCCGAAGTGGCGTTCGCCGGTCGCTCTAACTCGGGCAAATCGAGCGCGATAAACTGCCTGGTGCGCCAAAAGGGTTTGTGTAAAACCAGCAAGACCCCTGGGCGTACGCAGTTGATTAACTTCTTTGAATTCGATCAAGACCGACGCCTGGTTGATTTACCTGGTTATGGCTTCGCCAAAGTATCAAAGCAAATGCGAAATCATTGGGATCAGGTGCTGACGGCTTTCCTGTTGGAGCGCCAGTCCCTGAAAGGTCTGGTTATAGTGGTTGATATTCGCCGCGGCATCGGCGATCTCGATCGGGGTCTTATCAGTATGATAGGCGGCAGCTTGCCGCTGCATATCCTGCTCACCAAGTCAGATAAGCTGTCACGATCAGCGACTCTCAAAGCGATATCGGCCACCGAGGGGCAACTGTCCGGCCCGAACCAAAGTGTCTCCCCGCTATCGATCCTGAGCCGCCAGGGGCTTGAATCTCTCGAGCAAATATGCGGCAAATGGCTCACGTTTGACTCAGATGAATCCGGTTAACGCCACCAGTTTAGGAGCAAAAAAAAGCCCTGGCAGATAACTGCCAGGGACAAACGTGTGATCCGGATGGGGTTTCCGGATCGTTGTCCGCTCATAGGAGGGAGAACGGACTTAGCGCTGGGCTATAGCGCTAATTAAGTAGACATCCAACACCCTGTTTAGTTCCATCATATTGCCTCCAAACTGGGCACTTTGGGTGTCTGTTACTCATGTCAGATGGGGGTTAATTTAGCGTTTTAAACCCCTTGATACCAATTAATGAATTTACGCATCTGCGGGCAAATTGGATCACCATGGCGCTAAAAATTTCTCACGCTTACGGATTTTTTGTAAACAATAAAACGGCGGAGACGTCTTTAACTACGGTCCAGCGGGATTGCGCTAGTCAATTCCCAGGCCAATGCAGTGGCCGAATTAATAAACGGGCTCGGTTAAATCCAGGGTCCGGCCAGGATTTCTAGTGGGCTTCGTTCCAGTTGAGCCCTACCCCGGCGTCAACTTCCAGCTTCACGGTAAGATCGGCTGCCCCGGTCATTAACCCGGCGATGGAAGCCCGACAGGAGTCGACTTCATCAACAGAAACTTCAAACACCAACTCATCGTGGACCTGCATAATCATCTTACAGTCCTGGTCACCCTTAATGAGCCAGGTCTGTACCTCGATCATTGCGCGCTTGATTATGTCCGCCGCAGTGCCCTGCATTGGTGCATTGATTGCGGTGCGCTCTGCGTATTGACGCACATTGCCATTGCGCGCATTAATATCGGGCAAATACAGCCGGCGCCCAAATACTGTCTCAACATAGCCCTGGTCGCGCGCGCGTTGCTTGGTTTCTTCCATGTAGCGTTTGACGCCGGGATAACGCTCAAAATAGGTATCAACATACTGCTGCGCTTCATTTCGACCGATATTCAATTGCTTACCGAGACCAAATGCCGACATACCGTAAATCAGACCGAAATTGATCGCCTTGGCAGCGCGACGCTGCTCGGCGCTGACCTGCTCTAGCTCTTCCCCGAAGACCTCGGCAGCGGTTGAGCGGTGCACATCCAAACCCCTGGCGAATGCACTCAGGAGGCTTTCGTCAGCAGACAGGTGAGCCATGATGCGCAGTTCGATCTGGGAATAGTCGAGTGCCAGGATCTTATGCCCGGCAGGAGCAATGAAGGCTTCACGAATACGGCGTCCCTCGGCCGTGCGAATCGGAATATTTTGCAGGTTTGGACTGGTCGAAGACAGGCGGCCGGTGGAGGCAACCGCCTGCTGGTAAGAAGTATGCACACGCCCGGTTTTCGAGTTGATTTCCTTTGGCAGTTTATCGATATAGGTCGACATCAATTTGTTCAAACTGCGATGCTCAAGCAGAAGGGCCGGAATTTCATAGTCGACAGCAAGTTCCTCAAGCACATCTTCTGCAGTCGACGGCTGCCCTTTCGGTGTTTTGCGCAGTATCGGTAAATCGAGCTTGTCAAACAGGATGGCCTGGATTTGCTTGGGCGAACTCAGATTAAAAACTTCACCCGCCTGCTGGTAAATCGTCTGTTCGATCTGGCTCAGCTTCTGATCGATCTCCCTGCCCTGTTTTTGCAGCATGTCTCGATCGATCAAAACGCCATTTTGTTCAACATCCAGTAATACGTCGACCAGGGGCATTTCGATATCGGTATATACCTGTTTGAGCTTCGGTTCCTGCTGCAGACCTGCGCTTAACGCCTGGTGCAACTGCATTGTGATATCGGCATCTTCGGCGGCATAATCGCTAGCCTGTTCAAGATCAATCAGGTCGAAGGTTTTTTGTTTGGCTCCCTTGCCGGCTATGTCTTCGTAATGAATGGTGTCGTGGTCCAGATAAAACTTTGCCAGGGCATCCATGTTGTGACGACTGGCGGTCGAGTTGAGCACATAGGATTCGAGCATGGTGTCATGGGCAATACCTCGCATCCGAATACCCTCACCAATGAAAATATGCGCGTCATACTTGATGTTCTGACCGATTTTCCCGATTGCCGGATTCTCGAGAATCAGCTTTAGTGCGGCCAGCGTTGTCGCCTTGTCGAGCTGCGCCGGAGCATCCTCGTAGCGGTGCATTAGCGGGATGTAACAGGCCTCGCCCGCGGTCACGCACAGCGAAATGCCTACCAACTCGGCCTGCATGTAATCGATGCTGGTAGTTTCGGTATCAATCGCAAACTCATCTGCCACGCGCAATCGCTGCAGCCATTGCTCGAAGTGATCCTGATCGAACACAGTTTCGTAGGCGGCAGAAACTATTGCGAATGCCGGTTTTACTGCTCTGTTACCACTGTCCCCTACTTCATCGTACCAGCGGGTAAATCCATACTCTCGGTAATAATCCGTAAGTGCTGCCTGGTCGGCTTCACTTTGCTCCAGGTCATCGATGCTGATGCCGGTATCACAGTCAAGCTTGATTGTCGCAAGCTCATAAGACATAGGCAGGAAACCGAGTGATTCGCGCAGGTATTCTCCAACCTTCCCCTTTATTTCATCGGCGTTATCCATTACACCTTTCAAACCACCATATTCGTCAATCCATTTGGCTGCCGTCTTTGGCCCCACTTTTGGCACGCCTGGAATATTATCTGAGCTGTCTCCCATTAGAGCCAGGTAATCTATAATCTGGTCAGCTCGCACCTGGAATTTTTCCACCACCGCCGCTTCATCCATGAAATGATTATTCATGGTATTTATCAGGCGCACGTTTTCATTCACCAGTTGTGCCATATCCTTATCACCGGTCGAAATCAACACTTCGTATCCCTGTTCAGTCGCCTGGCGGCTCATGGTTCCGATCACATCATCCGCCTCGACACCCTCGATACTGATCAAGGGCAGTCCCTGTTTTTTTATAATCTCATGTAGCGGCTCAATTTGTACGCGCAGTTCATCCGGCATTGGTGGTCGATTAGCCTTGTATTCCGGGTAGATATCGTTGCGAAAAGTTTTTCCCTTGGCATCGAAAACAACCGCAACCCTGTCGGGCTGTTCATCCCTGATTAGCTTGCGCAGCATATTAAGTACGCCGTAAATCGCACCGGTGGGATGTCTTGTGGGACTCTCCAGTTTCGGCAGGCCATGGTAGGCACGGAACAGATAGGAACTGCCGTCAACCAGCACCAGTTTTTTTTGTTTCTCTTGATTCATGTAGATGCGCTAAAATGCCGGACCCTGATTCAGGATCATATCACAGCCGCAGCGGGGGGCTTTGCTCGTTTGCGTCTTTAACTGGCAGTATTCATGTCCGTCTACACCCCCGTTGAACCAGCACAGCTTGAGCAGTTTCTGGCACGTTACCGGCTAGGAAAACTGCAGGCATTTACCGCGATTGCCAACGGTATTACCAACACCAATTACTATCTCGACACCGAGACTGGCCATTTCGTGCTAACTCTCTATGAACACCATAGCGACGATGAGCTCGACTATATTCTGGGATTGCAGCAACACCTGGTAAACCAATCAGTACGCTGCTCCGAGCCGGTAACGGACCGGCGCGGCGATCTCTTCTCGAGCCTGAACCAGCGTCCCGCGGCAATCATCCGTCGTCTGCAGGGACAGGTACAGCCAGAACCAGAATCCCTTCATTGTGCCGTGGTAGGCGCCGAACTGGCCAGGTTCCACCTGGCGGGCCAGGATTATCCTGGCATTCGCCCCAATCCTCGTGACATCGACTGGATAATTGCAGTAACCGACATGCTTGGCACAAATCTGAATACCCGCGATCGGCAATTGATCAAAACAACCTTGCAGGCAGCCAACCAGTTTGATCCTGGCAACCTGCCCCTGGGTGCAATTCACGCTGACCTGTTCCACGATAATGCCTTGTTTGTCGACAATGAGCTTGGCGGCATTCTCGATTTTGACTATGCCTGCAGCGGTAGCTTCGTATATGACATTGCAGTGCTTTTGAATGACTGGTGTATCGACAGCCGTGGCGACCTGGTCGACAGCCGGGTTAATGCGACACTCGAAGCCTACCAGCAGCAGCGTCGCCTGAAGACTGTAGAAATCGACGCCCTGCCGCTAATGTTGCGCATCGCTGCACTTCGTTTCTGGTTGTCCCGGCTCTACGACAAGGCTTTCCCACTCAGCGGAGAGCTGACCTTCATCAAAAGTCCCGATAGTTTCCGCGACATGCTTGTGCTGCGCAGTTCACAGCAAGATAAGACTGCAAAGCTGCTACTCCCGCACCGACAGCGGTGAACGGCTGAACTATACAAAATTGTGGTGGGCCCTGAAGCCGGTTTTTATTTTCCGATGCAGAAGGTCGAGAAAATCTTCCCCAGCAAGTCTTCACTGGTAAATTCGCCGGTGATCTCATTTAAAAATCCTTGCGCTTCGCGCAAGTCCTCAGCCATGAGCTCTCCTGAACGGTTTTCATCAAATGTGTGCGTCGCCTTCAGCACAGATTTTTGCGCTCGCAACAGTGCATCGACGTGGCGTCGCCTGGCCATAAATGCCTGATTATCCTGGTTATAGTCGGACACATCTCCGGTTATGCGTTCTATCAACAATTCCATGCCCGTGCCATCCAGGGTAGAGATATAGAGTGCTTCCGGATCACGTTGCTGATCAGCCGGGGACAAATCGGATTTGCTGAATACCAGCTGCAAGTTATCGCTTTCGAGCTCATCGATAATTTTCTGATCCGCAGGCGTTAATCCCTTGCTGGAATCGACCAGATAGATGATTATGTCCGCCTGACTGATGGTTTCCCAGGCGCGTCGAACGCCCTCGCGCTCGACCGGATTTTCGGATTCACGCAGGCCCGCGGTGTCGGTTACCTTAAGCGGGATGCCCTTAAGCGATATGTGTTCGCGTAACACGTCGCGCGTGGTGCCTTCGATTTCGGTAACAATCGCGGCCTCGTAACCGGCCAGATAATTTAGCAGGCTCGATTTACCGGCATTGGGGAGCCCCGCTATCGTTACACTTAATCCTTCCTGCAGCGTTCTACCCTGCTCAGCCTGCTCAAGCAGGCTTTGCAAATGCTGACTGCAATCTTTGAGTCGCTGGCTAATATCGCCGCTGTTCAGAAAATCAATCTCTTCTTCGGCGAAATCGAGCGCCGCTTCAATATAAGCACGCAAATTAATGATTTCGTCGATGAGGCTGTGAACCTGCTGCGAAAACCTGCCCTCCAGCGAGCGCATCGCCGCCCTGGTTGCCGCCCGGCTGCCCGATTCGATCAAGTCAGCAATCGCCTCGGCCTGGGTTAAATCAAGTTTACCGTTAAGAAACGCGCGTTCTGAAAACTCACCGGCCCGCGCCAGTCGCGCACCAAGCTCACAGAGTCTTTCCAGCAGCATATCGAGTACGATCGGCCCACCATGTGCCTGGATTTCGACACAATCTTCACCACTGAAGCTATGCGGAGCCTTGAAATACAGGCACAGGCCATGGTCAAGCACCGTGCCGTCGGCATCGAGAAACTGTCGAAATTGAATCAGACCGGGTTTTATTTTGCTTTTGCTAATGGCCTCGCCGATCGCGAGCGCCCCGGTTCCGGATAAGCGCAGGATACCAATGCCGCCCGTTCCGGGGGGCGTTGCAATTGCGGCAATGGTTTCATGCGACGGCATGGTGATAATGGTGCGCTGGTTGTGAGCCGGGAACCAGCTTACTTGGTAGCCCCGGCTTCGATACGTTTGGTAATGACCCACTGTTGCGCAATCGACAGTGTGTTATTAATAACCCAGTACAATACCAGCCCCGAGGGAAAGAAGGCAAAGAAGATCGTAAATACGAATGGCAGAGCCATCATAATCTTGGCCTGAATCGGGTCCGGCGGCGGTGGGTTCAGACGCTGCTGAATGATCATGCTGATCCCCATCACAACCGGTAACACGTAAAAAGGATCCATCACCGACAGGTCCTTGATCCAGAATATAAAGGGTGCCTGGCGCAGGTCTACACTTTCAAGAAGCGCCCAGTAAAGTGCGATAAAAACCGGGATTTGCACCAGTATCGGCAGGCAACCGCCCATCGGATTTATTTTCTCGGTTTTATAGAGCTCCATCATCGCCTGGTTCATTTTCTGGCGATCATCACCATAACGCTCCTTGAGGGTCTTGAGGCGCGGACTTACTTTGCGCATTTTCGCCATCGAACGATAACTGGTTTCCGACAGTTTGTAGAATACTGCCTTGACTGTCAGCGTCAGCAGGATGATCGCAACTCCCCAGTTGCCCACAAAACCGTGGTACCACGAAAGCAGCCAGTAAAGAGGCTTGGAAAGGAAAGTCAGTACCCCGTAATCGACAGTGAGTTCGAGGCCCGGCGAAATTTCCTCGAGCCGACGCACTATCTTTGGCCCTACAAACAACTGGCTGACAAATTCGCTGCTGCCGCCGACTGCGACTACACGATTGGCAGAGCGCAGGCCAACGGTGTAGGTCGACGGATTGCGCTTGGTATTGGCAATCGTATAAACCAGGTTTTTTTCGTCCTGTCCCGGTATCCATGCCGATAGAAAGTAGTGGTGGATCATTGCAATCCATCCCCCGGTGGATTCGAGTTTCAGCTGCGCATCCTCCATGTCGTCGAAATCTACTTTTTCGTACTTGGTCTCTTCGTTATAGTAAACCGAGCCGGTATAGGTATAGAGCAGACGCGAGGTTTCGAGCGGTCGTGAGCGCTGAATCTGGCGATACTCGCTGCCCTGCCATTCCTGTGCCGAGCCGTTCTCAATCTGGTGCTTTACATCGACCAGGTAGTCACCACGCCTGAAGTGATAACTCTTGACGACTTTGATGCCGTCCTGGGTCCAGTACATAGGTACGACAAGCTCATCTTGACCATCGTCAAGTTCGTAAGCTGTCTGATCCGTACGGTAAATACTGTAGTGCGTTGGTGCCTTTTCTTCTTTATTACGCAGACCGCTTTGTACAATGTAGATCGAGTCGCTATCGCTATGGACCAGTTCCAACCAGTCGTCGGGTTGTTCCAGTGAGGTTGGATACTTTTTGAGTTTAAGCGAGCGTATTACGCCGCCCCGTGTATCGATCATTGCCTGCACAACATCGGTATCGACCCTGACCAGTTGCTGTTGCGGCAGAGTTGGTGAATCTTCCCCGGTGCTGGTGCTGGTGCCCGTTACAGTGCCTGGACTTAATTCATCGGCCTGCTCCGGCAAATCATTTCCCGGGACCCCCAGTTCGGCTATGTTGCCATCGGCGGCGGGTATAGATTCACTGCTGGAAACCGGCTGGGGACCATAGTCAATTTGCCACTGCTGCCACATCAACATGCCAACGAAAACCAGTGCCGCAAACAGAAAAAGTCGTGAATTATCCATGGTTATGCTCGCTGCAGGAGCCTGGAACCGGGTCATAACCCCCCTCATGCCATGGATGACAGCTGCTAACACGTTTTAATGTCAGCCAGAAGCCTTTCAGCACACCTTGCGACTCGATCGCTTCAAGCGCGTATTGGGAACAGGTGGGAGTATAACGGCAATGGCTCCCCAGCAACGGGCTCACCAGATAGCGATAGGCGTGAATCAGTATTAGCAGGGACTTTCGCATTGTTTGATGATGCTATTCCAGTGTTGATCCAATGTGGCTCGAAAATCTGCCGGCCGGGTTAATAATATTTCGCGTTTCACCATAATCACAATGTCACGCGCCGGCAGGCGATGCCTGTTTTTGCGAAAGTTCTCCCGCAACAACCGTTTCAGCGCATTGCGCTTCACCGCGGTTGGTACCTGTTTGCGTGCTATCGCAAACCCGATACGAGGGCATGCACCCGTATTTTTACCAACCAGGAGCGTGATACGGTTATCGCCAATTCGAATATTGTTCTTAAAAACCTGCTGAAAATCGATTGCGCGCGTTAGTCTCAGCCGTCTTGGGAAAGACTCGCTGACACTGGCATCCACTTTACGGTGTGAGGCGTGCTCTGCCTTTCGCTCTGCGGGCTCGAATTACGTCACGTCCGCCGCGGGTTTGCATACGCGCACGAAAGCCATGCGTTCTGGCACGCTTAAGATTACTGGGTTGAAATGTACGCTTCATATCAAACGCCTCGGCTCTTTAGTTTGTCTATTTCAACAAGGCGCGACAATGTACTGTTAGAGTTGCGTTACGTCAATATTTAATTGAGCTTTACACCAATATTTCTGTCTTTTCGCAGTTATGGCATCGATAGGTTATGAATTGGGCGCAAAACTTTTATTTTTTTGTTCGCGCCTCTTGCTAGGGCTGTGGATAAGTATAATATTATGCCTTACCGGCCGAGCTCCTAAAATTACCGAAATAGCGGTTAATACAGCCGAAAAAACCATTTTTTGGGGTTTTTCCCCGGCCTACGCATCACGTTGGCCCTGGGTCTGACCACCTATTCCGTCCACTTTGGTGCGTGAATATAAACAAACGGGGACGTTTTGAATTCAATCTGGCAACAGTGTATATCCAGCCTCGAAGGCGAAATCAGTGAGCAACAACTCAATACGTGGATTTTGCCATTACAGGTAGAACAGGAGCTTAATACGCTGAAATTGTTAGCCCCGAACCGTTTTGTCATGGATTGGGTTCGCAAACACTTTCTTGACCGTATACGCGAACTGATTACCAGTCTCGATGACAGCAAATCAATGTCGGTGAGCCTGATGATTGGTTCCCACGCCAGGGCGGCAGAACCCGATGCTGTTGCCGCAACACCACCTCCGCGAACCTATCGCTCCTCGGGTGTTAACGAATCTCAAAAATTCAAAACCTTTGTCGAAGGCAAATCGAATCAACTCGCGCGAGCCGCATCGATCCAGGTCAGCAGTAATCCGGGCTCTGAGTATAACCCGCTTTACATTTACGGCGGTGTAGGTCTCGGAAAGACCCATTTGATGCATGCAATTGGTAACCAGATCCGTGAAAACAACCCGGATGCGAACATTTTGTACGTGAACTGCGAACGTTTTGTCTCTGACATGGTGAAAGCCTTGCAGCATAGTCGCATGGATGACTTCAAGAATTCATATCGTAGCCTCGATGCCCTGCTCATTGATGATATCCAGTTTCTCGCTGACAAGAACCGCTCGCAGGAAGAGTTTTTCCACACTTTCAATTCGCTTTATGAAGCGCATGCCCAGATGGTCATTACCTGTGATCGATTTCCAAAAGAAATTGAAGGACTCGAAGATCGAATCCAGTCCCGCCTGGGATGGGGGCTGGCGGTTGACATCAAACCCGCCGACCTCGAGACTCGGGTAGCAATCCTGATCAGCAAGGCCGAACAAGCGGATGCGGATGTCCCTAATGATGTCGCGTTTTTTATTGCTGAGCGTTTCAAATCGAACATTCGCGAGCTCGAAGGCGCACTAAAGCGGGTGGTTGCACACGCTCGCTTTGCCGGTGAACCGATTACCCAGGATTTTGCACGCCAGGCCCTAAGAGAGTTGCTCGCAGTGCAAGACAAACCCATCACGATAGATAATATACAGAAGTTGGTCGCGGAATATTTCAAGATCCGGGTTGCTGATCTATTATCAAGCCGTCGCAACCGTTCTATTACACGCCCTCGTCAGATAGCGATGGCTCTTTCTAAATCATTGACGCGACATAGTTTGCCCGAGATAGGGAATGCTTTTGGTGGGCGGGATCACACGACAGTGCTCCATGCTTGCCGTAAAATTGATGAATTGCGAGGTGAAGACCGACGCATCGATGAAGACGTTGAAATCCTGGCACGCATGCTAAGCAACTAGGAACGGGGAAAACCAGCGTTAGGGCCTGTGGATAAGTTGGGAATAAAAAAAAGGTTCATATTTATCCCGCGGTTATGCACAGTTTAGTAATAGGTAGCAGACAGTTTAAAGCGGAACTTTATCGCAATAAAGCATTGATATATAAGGGAATAGTTGACTTATCCCAAAAAACTATAGTTACTAATAAACACAGTAAATTAGATATATAAATGAAAACAACTATTAAAAGAGAAGACATATTGGCCCCATTACAACAGGTAATAGGTGCGGTAGAACGACGCCAAACGTTGCCAATATTGGGAAATGTTTTATTTAAGTCAACAGGCGGTGACATAACACTAACAGCGACCGACCTGGAAATCGAAATGGTTGCCCGGGTTGCTGCCGATAATAGCGAAGAGTTTCAAACAACAATCCCTGCGCGAAAACTCCTCGATATATGCAAGGCCTTACCGGAATCTTCGCCGATTAACTTCAATATCGAGGATTCACGGGTATCGCTCACATCGGCTCGCAGCCGCTTTAGCCTTGCGTCACTTTCCGCACGCGATTTCCCCAGCCTTGACGAAATAGAGGAATTGCAATCTTTTTCTATACCCCAAAACATATTCAAGGAATTATTCGATAAAACCTCGTTTGCGATGGCGCAGCAAGACGTGCGCTATTACCTGAATGGTATTTTAATGGAGATATCATCTGACAAAATTAAACTGGTCGCGACAGATGGACATCGCCTGGCTTTAAGCGAAACCAGTCTGGATACCGGAATTGGAGAGGACAAACAGATTATTGTTCCTCGAAAAGCCGTTCTCGAACTCTCGCGGCTACTCGATTCTGGAGATAGTCCGGCGCGGTGTGTATTAAGCCAAAATCATTTACGCGTCGAAACAGATTCTCTGGTTTTCACCACCAAACTCATTGATGGGAAATTTCCCGACTATCAAAGGGTAATCCCGGTAGACGGTAATAAAATACTGGAAGTTGAACGAGAAGTACTAAAAAACTCGATGAGTAGAATTGCTATTTTGTCGAACGAGAAGTATCGAGGCATCCGGCTGACATTAACCAGTGGTAATTTATCAATCCAGGCAAATAATCCAGACCAGGAAGAGGCCGAAGAAGAACTCCTGGTCGATTACGGCGAGGGAGATGTGGAAATTGGTTTCAACGTGACATACCTAATTGATGTCCTGACAGTCCTTGATTCCGAAAAAGTCCAGGTTAAATTAAAGGATTCGAACAGTAGCGCAATCATCAGCGACAGCAAGGATGATTCTAGCATCTACGTTGTTATGCCGATGCGGCTATAGCGATATCTGAGGCCTAATATGGCGATCAGTCAGCTTAGTCTGACGGATTTCAGAAACCTCAAGAGCACGACGCTCGATCTTGATCCGCGACTCAATTTAATCAGTGGTGCCAATGGGTCTGGGAAAACCAGCCTGCTGGAGGCTATTTACGTTCTATGCCAGGCACATTCGTTTCGTACCCACCAACTCAAGCAATGCATTCAATACGGTAAGTCGGGCTTTCTATTGTTTGGACGATTCAATGGTTTCAAAGCCGGGTTAGCCAAAAACAGTAAGAAGCTCGAAATACGTATCGATGGTGAAACAATTAGAAGGCGCTCGGAACTGGTCAGTAGGGCGCCCATTAATATACTCAACGCAGACATTTTTCAGTTGATCGAAGGTGCACCGCAAAAGCGAAGGGCATTTCTCGATTGGTGTTTGTTTCACGTGGAACCAGATTATGCAGAGCACTGGAGAAAGTTTCAGCATGCCTTAAAGCAACGCAATCGACTCTTAAAAAGCCGTAAAGATCTCAAATTGCTGGGGTACTGGGATCAGCATTTACTCGATCCTTCATTAGAAATCAGCTCAATGCGCCGAGAATACGCTGAAGCCGTTGAAAATATTCTTACAATGGAGCTCGGCAAAATATTATCGGGTATTTCACTTGAGATTAATTATCAGCAAGGCTGGCCAGAGCATCAGGACCTTGCTGAAGCGCTCAGTGGCCATCGAGAAGGCGATATTCGGAGTGGCTTCACCAGTGTCGGCATCCACCGTGATGATATTGTTATGACCTCTGATGGCAGGAAAGTTGGTGAAATTCTGTCTCGTGGCCAGAGTAAGCGGCTATGCCTGGCGATGTTACTGGCTGTTCTAAAGCTCGTGAATAAAACCCGGGAAAACCGGATTATTCTACTGATTGACGACCTGCATTCAGAGCTTGATCGAGAAGCACAAAATTTGATCTATGATCAACTATTAGACATGGATTTACAGTTGTTTATCAGTAACATAGAAAGTGTTGCGCCAGGCTATCTCAGGGCAAAAGAATTTAAATTGTTCCACGTGGAACATGGTACAATAAAGCCTCGGAGTTTCAGCTAGATCCTTACATGACAAAATACGATTCCACTAGCATACAAGTGCTAAAAGGCCTCGATGCTGTACGCAAACGGCCCGGGATGTATATTGGCGATACCGATGACGGTACCGGCCTGCATCACATGGTCTTTGAAGCAGTCGATAATTCTATTGATGAGGCGCTTGCCGGCCACTGCTCTGAGATAAAAGTCGCGATTAATACCGATGGATCAGTATCAGTTAAGGACGATGGCCGGGGTATACCGGTAGATATCCATGAAGAAGAAGGGCGCTCGGCAGCAGAAGTAATCATGACGGTTTTGCACGCAGGCGGGAAATTTGATGATAACTCCTACAAGGTTTCAGGCGGATTACACGGCGTCGGGATTTCAGTCGTCAATGCGCTGTCTGAAACACTGTCTCTGCGCATAAAAAGAGAAGGCAAGGTGTATCGACAGGAATACCGGCTGGGCGAGCCACAGGGTAGTCTTGAAGAGATCAAAGCCACAGAACAGACCGGCACAGAGCTACGCTTTCTGCCTAGCCGTGAAATATTCAGCGATATCGAATTTCACTACGACATCCTGGCGAAACGGCTACGCGAACTGTCTTTCTTAAACTCTGGTGTGCGTATTCATCTCATAGACCATCGCAATAATAAGGAAGATACCTTTGAATACGAAGGCGGGATTCGTGCTTTCGTCGAGTATTTGAACAAAAACAAGAATCCGATTCACCAAAAGGCTATCGATATCAACATGGAACTGGATAATGTTGTTGTTGAAGTATCAATGCAGTGGAACGATTCATACCAGGAAAATATTTTCTGTTTTACCAATAACATCCCGCAGCGAGACGGCGGTTCGCATTTGTCGGGTTTTCGGTCAGCATTGACGCGCACGCTAAACCAGTACATGGAGAACAGCCAGGCTAAAAAGGAGAAGCCCAATACCGGTGGTGATGATGCCCGTGAAGGCTTGACTGCCGTTTTATCTGTCAAAATTCCCGACCCCAAATTTTCCTCGCAAACCAAGGATAAACTGGTGTCGTCGGAAATTAAGGGAATTGTAGAATCCGTGGTCAGCGAGCGATTAAAGGACTTTCTGGAAGAAAACCCTACTGATGCGCGCGCGATTACGAACAAGATTATTGATGCTGCGAGAGCACGCGAAGCAGCACGCAAGGCACGTGAAATGACACGCCGCAAAGGCGCACTGGATATAGCCGGTTTGCCGGGAAAACTTGCTGATTGCCAGGAAAAAGATCCGTCCCTGTCAGAAATATACCTTGTGGAAGGGGATTCAGCGGGTGGATCGGCAAAACAGGGCCGCAACCGCAAAACCCAGGCCATTCTGCCGCTCAAAGGTAAAATATTGAACGTAGAGAAAGCGCGTTTTGACAAAATGCTGCAATCAGCAGAAGTTGGTACCTTGATTACTGCGCTGGGTTGCGGAATTGGCCGCGAAGAATTTGATATCGATAAACTGCGTTATCACCACATTATTATCATGACGGACGCCGATGTCGATGGGTCGCATATTCGTACGCTGCTGTTAACCTTTTTTTACCGGCAAATGCAAGAATTGGTGGAGCGTGGGCATGTTTATATCGCTCAGCCACCGCTTTACAAGGTTAAGAAAGGCAAGCAGGAGAGATATGTTAAAGATGATCGGGAACTCAACGCCTATTTGTTGCAGTTAGCAATCGAGGGTGCCAGCCTCCATCTGACGGCCGATTCGCCAGCGATATCTGATTTGGCATTGGAGAATCTCGCGCGTCAATTCATAACGATTCTGGCGATAATTGAACGCCTGTCGCAGCATATTCCTGTCGAGGTGTTGGAAGAACTGGTCGATTTATCGCCAGTTAACGAAGTAATCCTGTTGGATGAAAAGGAGATGGGCGAGTGGGGCGATGCATTAGCGGCACGACTCAATGCGAAAAGCGAAGCATCTGTTTCCTACAACGTGTCAGTCAAAGGAGATGACAGTAGCAACCGCTTCGGATTGATTGTTGACAAGCGCCTGCATGGTCTCAGTAATTCGAGTGAGCTTAGCAGTGAGTTCTTCAATAGTGCCGATTACCAGCCAATCGGCCAGTTTGTCGAACAGGTCGGCGACATGTTTACTGCGGAATCTTATATAAATCGAGGTGAGCGACGACAGGAAGTTAAAAAATTCAGCGAGGTTTACTATTGGCTGATGCGGGAGGCACGCAAGGGATTGAACATACAGCGATATAAAGGCCTCGGCGAAATGAATCCCGACCAGCTTTGGGAAACGACTATGGACCCGGATAACCGGCGGTTGCTCCAGGTACGTATCGAAGACGTGATAGCCGCAGACCAGGTGTTTACCACGCTTATGGGTGATCAAGTTGAACCGAGACGGGAGTTTATCGAAACCAACGCGCTCAACGTCAGTAATCTTGATGTATAGCAACTTCTTGATTTTATTAAAATAATCTCTATATAAGAAGAACATTTTTAATAATAAGGGAGTAACTCGATGGATAATATTGCCAGTATCATCTTCTGGGGAGTGATTGCGGCACTGGTGATTTATATCATCAGTATTTACAACCATCTAGTCCGTATAAAACACAATGTTTCGAAAGCATGGTCGAATATCGATGTGCTCCTTAAGCAGCGCCACGATGAAATACCGAAACTGGTAGAAACCTGTAAGCAGTACATGAAGTTTGAACAGGAAACGCTGGAGAAAGTCATGCAGGCGCGCTCACAGGTTTCAGAAGCCAGGCAAAACCAGGATGTTCCAGGGCTCGGCCTCGCCGAGGGCGCGCTGCGCATGGGACTGGGCAAGCTTTTTGCTCTCGCCGAGGATTATCCAGAACTGCGGGCAAATGAAAACTTCCAGCATTTACAAGGGCGCATCAGCACTTTGGAAAACACCATTGCGGATCGCCGGGAGTTCTACAACGAGTCTGCAAATATCAACAATATCGCAATCGATACCTTCCCGGATCTGATCGTCGCCAGACTGTTGGGTTTCGGGCCGCGGGATCTGCTTGAATTTGAGGCCGGCGAAATTGCCGATGTCAGCGTAAAACAGTTATTCGAAACCTGATACCAGGCACCGTACCCCGGCTATGTTTTCCTGGCTCGAGTTTGAAATCCTTGAATTGCCCAGGATGGAGTACCTGGTGATACTAGGCGTGTTGATCGCAGGGCTTGCATACCTGGTCTATTACTCATTCAGTGTTATTAAGCGTTACCGCTTCATGGACGGCACCGCGACCTCCAGGATCAGGTCAGCCGCGCAAGGTCATGTCGAGCTCAAGGGACTGGGCGAATGGATGCCGAATGGCGAGATACATTCACCGTTTAGCAAGCGTCGGTGCCTTTGGTATCACTGCACGATTGAAAAGAAGCACCGCTCTGGAAAACGTACGACCTGGACCAACATCTCGGATGAACGCAGCAGCCACATGTTTCGCCTGGTCGATGATACCGGCGACTGCATCGTTGATCCCGATGATGCACACGTGATAGCTGAGCTCGATACCACCTGGTATGGGCATAGCACCGAGTACCGTACCCGTGCCCCGAAAAAACCGGCCAGATTTAGCCTCAGTATGGGCAGTTACCGTTTTCGCGAGCGCATGCTACTGCCAGCCAGCACTCTGTATGCACTCGGATGGTTTCGTACGGTGCATAGCAATCCGTCCGACGAGTTTATTTCTAAGCAGGTAGAAGAACTGGTTAAAACCTGGAAATTACAGCCAGGAAAGTATCTGCGTGAGTATGACCTGGATAAGAATGGAAAAATTGAGAAACGGGAATGGAAGGTGATTCGATCAGCGGCCCGTAGACAGGTTTTAAACCGGCTGAATAATGAGAATCAGGAACACCACGTTATTTCATGTCCCACAAATAGCCGGCAGCCGTATATCCTGTCAGCAAGGGCAGAGGAGGATCTAATTGCGTTTAAAAAATGGAAAGCCCGCTGCTCTATAGCGGGAGCCTTCCTGACTTTTGCCGCGCTCGTCGCGATGATTTCTATTCGTACCCCCTTTTCCATTTGAATGCGCTCTCTAGTTGAGTAGACTAGCGGACTTTGGACAAACCTTATGGCTCAACCTTGACCAATCCGTTACTCGAGCCCGGCACTTTGCCGGCATTCAGCAAAATAAAACCCGAAATGATCGAACCTGCTATCAAGCAGTTGATCAGTGAAAACCGTAACGGGATATCACAGCTAACCGAACAACCGGAGCCGAGCTGGGATAACCTGATCAAGCCATTGGAATTGATGGGTGATCGACTCGACAAGGCATGGTCACCGGTGAGACATCTGAATTCGGTAAAAAGCAGCCCGGACATGCGGGATGCGTACAACAAATGTCTGCCCCTGCTCAGCGAATATTCGACCGAGATCAGCCAGAATCACAACCTTTATCAGGGATATCGTGATATCGCAGCGTCCTCGGTATTTAGCAAATTCAGCCCGGCCCAGCAGAAAGCGATAACCGATGCATTAAAGCATTTTCGCCTGGGCGGGGTGGAGCTTGAAGGGGAAGACCGAGCACGTTACCAGCAATTGCAAAAGGATTTATCTGACCTGCAATCCAGATTCGAAAACAATTTGCTTGATGCCACGCAAGCCTGGCAATACCTGACCGAGGATGAGACCGAATTGCAGGGTTTGCCCCAATATGCCCTGGCAATGTTAAGGCAATTAGCCGAGCAAAAAGAGCTAACGGGCTATCGGGTAACGCTGGATATGCCCTGCTATCTCGCAGTGATCACCTATGCGGATAACCGAGATTTACGCAGAGCCGTTTACGAGGCCTATGCGACGCGTGCATCGGATCAGGGTGCTGCCAAAATCTGGGATAATGCAGGTATAATGGTCGAAATTGTCGCTAAAAGACAGGAAAAGGCCAAGATCCTCGGTTTTAATCATTATGCCGAGTACTCGCTCGAAACCAAGATGGCGGCAAATGTCGAGCAGGTGGTCGACTTTCTCAACGACCTTGCCCGGCGCTCGCAACCAGCCGCTATCGACGAAGTTAATGAGCGCCAGGCTTTTGCCGAGTCGTTGGGGATTGTCGGTGAACTCGAGGCATGGGATTATGCTTATTACAGTGAAAAGCTTAAGCAACATCGCTACCAGATTTCCGATGAAGACCTGAAGCCCTACTTTTCTGACCGGCGGGTTATCAAGGGGCTATTCGCTATCGTCGCCAGGCTTTACCGGGTTGAAATATCGAGAATCGATACAGGCATAGATACCTGGGATGATACGGTTAGCTTTTACCAGATAGCAAATCTGCAGGGTGAGGTGATCGGACAGTTTTTCCTCGATCTGTATGCGCGCGAAAACAAGCGCGGCGGAGCCTGGATGGATGAATGCGTTAATCGCTATCGTATCGATGGCAATATACAGTTACCCGTTGCCTATCTAACCTGTAATTTGACGCCCCCTTTGGGAGATGAGGCAGCGCTTTTCACCCACGACGAGGTAATTACGCTGTTTCATGAATTTGGCCATGGACTCCACCATATGCTGACCCGGGTGGACGTTCCGGATGTGGCCGGAATTAATGGTGTCGAATGGGATGCGGTTGAATTACCGAGTCAATTCATGGAAAACTTTTGCTGGGAACGCGAGGCGCTAAACCTGTTTGCCCGCCATTACCAAACCGACGAACCGTTGCCAGATAACCTCTATAATCGAATGATTGACAGCAGGAATTTTCAAAGCGCCCTGCAGATGTTGCGCCAGATAGAGTTTGCTTTGTTTGATATTCGGCTTCATCAACAGCTGGAAATAAGCTCGGCTGCGGAGATCCAGGCGATTCTCGACCAGGTTCGGTCCGAGGTTGCGGTCGTCAAAACACCTGCCATCAATCGTTTTCAGAACAGTTTTTCACATATTTTTGCAGGCGGGTATGCGGCAGGTTACTATAGCTACAAATGGGCGGAGGTCTTATCGGCCGACGCGTTTGCTGCATTTGAAGAAGAAGGGATATTCAATCCTGAAACCGGGCAAAGATTTCTGCAGTGCGTGCTTGAACAGGGTGGTTCACGTCCCGCAATGGAGTCGTTTCGTTGTTTTCGTGGGCGCGAACCAGAAATCGATGCATTATTAAGGCATAGTGGAATTGGCTAGCTAATGATAAAAAGAATTTTTCTGGGTTTGACCCTGGTGATTTACTGTGCGCTGATATCGGCACAGGATACGAGTGATCAGGATAAAGACGGGCAGTACGTGACCGACCAGTTGCGACTATCGCTTTACGCGAATGCGAATTCGTCGAGCCAGGTTCTCAAGTTACTGCAATCTGGCGATTTGCTCGAAATCGAACAGATCCAGGGCCCCTACGCGCTGGTAACCGCTCCTGATGGCACCAGGGGCTGGGTTAAACGTGGCTTCCTGGTGACCAAACCGACTTACAATATATTATATCGGGACGAGCTGCAGAAGACAGAAGGCCTCACGGCCGAAATCGAAAAGTTTTCCAACAGCAAGGCTGTTATCGATCAGTATGAAAAGGATATGGATGAGCTGGTTGAAAAAATCGATCAACTAGAAGAAGAGAAACAAACGGCGACCGAGTCCATCGCCGGGCTGCAACGGGAAGTTGAAGCAAAACAACGCGAAATCGATCTCAAAGATGAAGATAGTGCACCGGCCTGGTATGTTTTGAGCGATACCTTCCAGCGCTACTGGACAATCATAGTCCCGATCATTATTGCCATCATAATTTTGAGCTTCCTGGTGAGTAAATTAGTTATCGAAGCCCGAATCAAAAGAAAATTCCACGGCATCAAGATCTGGTAAATGGAATACCGGGATCTGCGAGATTTTATCGACCAGCTGGAGCAGGGTGGCGAATTAAAACGCATTAGCAGGTCGGTTTCCCCCAACCTTGAAATTACCGAAATTTCGGCCCGGGTCCTGCAGGCCGGTGGGCCGGCACTTCTGTTCGAGCAACCTGGCGACAGCAAGATTCCATTACTGTCCAATCTGTTCGGTACCGAGCATCGCGTCGCGCTAGCACTCGGAGAAGACAATGCGACTTCGTTACGCGAAGTCGGGAAATTATTGGCCTTCTTGAAGGAGCCTGCGCCGCCGAAAGGATTCAAAGATGCGATGAAAACGCTGCCAATATACAAAAAAGTCCTCGATATGTCGCCAAAACTCATTAAAAGTGGCAAATGTCAGGAAATCCAGTTTCACGGTGACGAAGTCGATTTAAACATGTTGCCAATCCAGACTTGTTGGCCGGGAGACGCTGCGCCACTGATCACGTGGGGCCTTGTCACTACCCGGGGACCCTCAAAACAGCGTCAAAACCTGGGTATCTACCGCCAGCAACTGATCGGTCGAAACCGCCTCATAATGCGCTGGCTATCGCACCGAGGTGGGGCGCTCGACTACCAGGAATGGCGCCAGCAAAAAGGTGACGAACCGTTTCCGGTTTCAGTGATATTGGGTTGTGATCCTGCCACTATCCTGGCAGCGGTCACGCCGATCCCAGATACCCTGGCCGAATATGCTTTTGCCGGGCTGCTGCGAGGTTCAAAAACCGAAGTAACGCGCTCACTGCTTTCCGACCTCGAAATTCCGGCACTTGCAGAAATCGTACTCGAAGGACATATATATGCCGATGATGTAGCCGAAGAAGGACCCTTTGGCGATCACACCGGCTACTACAACGAAGTCGAGAAATTTCCGGTGTTCACGGTCGAGGCGATGAGCATGCGCAAAAATCCGATATATCACAGTACTTATACGGGTCGGCCACCAGATGAGCCATCGGTGCTCGGGCTTGCGCTTAACGAGGTCTTCATCCCGATACTGCAAAAACAGTTTCCTGAAATTGTCGATTTTTATTTACCCGCGGAAGGATGCTCCTATCGGGTTGCGATCGTGAGTATCAAAAAGCAGTATCCCGGCCATGCCAAGCGCGTAATGATGGGTGTTTGGTCGTTTTTGCGCCAGTTCATGTATACCAAGTTCGTCATCGTGGTCGACGATGATATCGACGCGCGCAGCTGGGAAGACGTTATCTGGGCCATTTCAACACGGACCGATCCGGCGCGCGACATTACGCTGGTTGAAAATACACCCATTGATTATCTCGACTTTGCGTCCCCGGTATCCGGCCTGGGCTCAAAAATGGGGCTCGATGCGACTAACAAATTGGCTGGTGAAACTGATCGCGAGTGGGGCGAGCCGATTACCATGTCCTCCGAAATAGTCGAGAAAGTAGACCAGATCTGGACAGAGCTTGGACTCGATTGATAGCCACTTTTTGCACCGCTATAGAAATTCAACGATAATCGAAACTCGGAATACTCAACGGAATCGGAGGGAATATGCGCTCAATCATGGTGTTAAATTCTAAGGGCGGCTCGGGAAAAAGCACGGTTGCAACCAGCATTGCAAGCTTCTACGCCGCACAGGGGAAAAAGGTCATGCTGGTGGATCTTGATCCACAGGCCTCCAGCCTTGAATGGCTGTCAGCACGACCCAGCGGGCGCAGTTCAATAACGGGAGTCGATGGCTCTGCTGGCCATTTCCGTGTGCCCAGAAGTGCGGACTATGTTGTATACGACACACCCGCCGCGGTTCACGGCAAGGAATTGAGCGCCTATTTACGGCGGGCGCAAAGCATTATTATTCCGGTTTTACCCTCGCCAATTGATATGCGAGCAGCAACCCCTTTCATCCAGAAAGTGCTCGATAATGGCCGCATTGCGCGCAAGGAAGCCAGAGTCGCGCTGATCGCCAACCGCTGCCGCGAAAATTACAATATTTATCATCAACTCGACACTTACCTGCGCAAGGTCCGTAAAGCACCTTTTATCAGCGTGTTGCGTGAGACCCAGAACTATGTGCGTGCCGCGGAACGCGGACTGGGTATTTTTGAGCTCGCACCCTATTCGGTGCGTAAAGATCTCGATCAATGGGAACCGATTATCCGCTGGCTAAACAGCAAGCGCAGCCTGCCGTTGAGCTGAACTCATCTCGGAAACGATTCATTACGTCACGGTATTGCCGTCGGGTGAAAGCTTCGCCTGTCCCGCGCAGCAGTCGGTTCTCGCGGCGGCTCATGTGGCCAATATTCTGATTTCCTATAGTTGTCGCAGTGGGCAATGTGGCTCCTGCATGGGCAAGCTGCAGCAGGGTGAAATTCAGTATCCTGCGGGCCAGCCCGATGCCATTACCGCAGCTCAAGCTGAAGCAGGCTATGTATTATTTTGCAGCGCTTATGCGGCTTCGGATCTCACTATCGAACTAATCGAGCCTGAATTTCCGCAAAATTAAACTATTGCAGGGCGAGCTCTACCGCCCGATGAGCGTGAATTGCGGTGGTGTCGTAAAGCTTGATGTCGGAGTGTTGCGGTTGTAGCAACAAGCCGATTTCGGTGCACCCCAGAATCACACCATCGATGTGCTGTTCGCGTAAGCGATCGATGATGGCGAGAAAAACCTCGCGTGATTCAGGCTCGATCTGGCCCTGGCACAACTCCTGAAAAATGATGTCGTGCACCATTTGTCGGTCGTGCAATTCGGGTATAACCACCTCAATTCCAAGTTGGTCGCTGAGGCGATTGCTGAAAAAATCGAGTTCCATTGTCAACGCGGTACCGAGCAGGCCGATGCGTTCGATGTCGTCGCGCTTTAAATTTTCAGCGGTAGCGTCGGCAATATGCAATAGCGGGATATCTACGGCGGCGCTGACAACGTCGGCGACCTGGTGCATGGTATTGGAGCCAATCAGGAAGAAATCGGCACCACCAGCTTCAAGTCGGCGCGCGGCATCAACCATTACCCTGGCAACGCCTTCCCAGTCTCCGGCATGTTGCAGTTTCTCGATCGGTGCGAAGTCGACGCTGTACATTATTAACTGCGCCGAATGCATTCCACCCAGGCGTTGCTTAACCGCGCTGTTGATAAGCTGGTAATAAAGCAGGCTGCCTTCCCAGCTCATGCCGCCAATTAAGCCAATGGTTTTCAACGGATAACGTTCAGTAACAAAAATTGCACTATAACAGGTAAACATGCGCAAATTTGAATTTGACATGGCGCTCTCGGCGCAGAAAACTCAGGCCATTTACGAGGGTCAGGTGCGTTACATCCTGGTCGAGACTGATCGGGGATTAAAGTTGCAGCTACCCGCTGCAAACTTCTACAGATACGTCACGGCCGACGGAATTCAGGGTCGATTCAGTGTCAAAATAGACGCCGATAATAAAATCATCGAGATGCGTAAAGCTTAGCTCCCGGTTTTGCGCTGAGCCTGTTTGGCGGCAAGTTTAAGCACTTTGCGTTGCCTGGCCTGCTCGGCGGCATCGGCGCCGATATGCTGCTCACCCCGCGCCCGGGCAAGCCGGACCTGCTTTTCTCGCTCGCGAAAGCGGCCGCGCTCGTGACTCGATTTGGAATCATAGCAAGCCGGGCAGCTCACGCCCGCCTGATATTTCTCACTGCTCTTGTCGGCGTCGGTAATCGGTCGCCTGCAGGCATGACACTGGTCGTAGCTACCCTTCTCGAGCGCATGATTGACGCTGACCCGATTATCGAAGACGAAACATTCACCGCGCCACCTCGAATCCGCTTCCGGGACCTCTTCAAGGTACTTCAAAATGCCACCCTGCAAATGGTAAACCTGATCAAAACCCTGTTGGCGCAAGTATGCGGTCGATTTTTCGCAGCGGATACCGCCGGTGCAGAACATCGCTACCTTGCGATGTTTCTGCGGATCAAGATTTTGCGTCACGTATGCAGGGAAGTCGCGGAAAGAGCCGGTGTCAGGGTGTATGGCATTATCAAAACTGCCGATGGCCGACTCGTAGTCATTGCGGGTATCGATCAGGGTAACCTCGGGATCGCTGATCAATTCGTTCCAGTCAGTGGGACTGACATAGGTTCCCCTGTTTGCAGGGTCGAGGTCATCGATTCCCATGGTGACGATTTCGCGCTTCAATTTAACGCGCGATCGATAAAAAGGTATTTCATCGTCGAATGACAGTTTGCAATCAAAATCCCGCAGGCGATCATCCTGTCGCAGGGTGTCGAGCAGGCATTCGATAGAAGAGCGCTTGCCGGCGACGGTACCATTAATGCCCTCAGCGGCCAGCAGTATGGTGCCACGCACCTGGTTGTCGAGCATCACCCGCAGCAGTGGGGCGCGCAATTCTGAAAAATTATCCAGACGCACAAAGCGATAAAACGTCGCGATAACGATAGGTGATGTCATCGAGCCTCCTGGAGCGTAAATCCAGAGCCGGGTTGGAAAAGGGTGGCTATTCTAGCCTGGAAAAAATAATGCGTCATCCCGCAAAACGGCTACAAAGGTCAGCCGTCAGCCCTGGCGATAACGTCGATGTGATGATCGATAAAATCGATCTGATCACCGGCTTTGATCTTTTTGCGTTTGCGAGTTTCAATCTCGCCGTTGACGCTAACCCGGCCCTCGGCGATTGCCTGCTTGGCATTGCCGCCACTGTCGGCGAGGCCTTCAAATTTTAGAATCTTGTAGAGTTCAACAAACTCGGATTCAAGCTCGGCGATGATAGTTTCAGAATCACTCATTTTTTATTCGTCGAAGTCGATATGGACATCGTCCGGGTAGGGTTGACCTCTACCAGTCTCGATACAAGATTTTATGCTCATCATAAAAACCCCCCATTTGGAACTGCAATGCGCAAAAAACTCGTCCGCATTCTTCCAATTACAATGACTGAAATTGAGAGTCGTCTGCTTTTTGTCTTCATCCAGCTCGAACAGGACCTCAGACCCCATCCAGGCTGGTGGCATCTCGCCCGAATGTCGCCATCGAACCAGTCGATCCGGAATCAATTCGATGACTTCAAAATCGGGTCCGCCACCGCCGAAGCGAAACTCGATAATCGAGCCCACCTCGCCGGCACCCGTGGTATCCGTGGTCCACCATTTTGAAAGCCCGTCATCGGTAGTCAGCAGTTCGTAAACCTGTGCCGCGCTGCCTTTGACTCCAACACGATGCCTGATCTCAGCCATTGCGGTAGTTTAAACGTTTTAATGACATTGGGAATACGGAAAATAGGCGCCGACAGAGTATTTTTTATCATTTTGCGATACGATTCAAGCTTTTGCAGAAATACTTCGCCGGGGACTATTTTCCTGGCCAGATTATCGGATTCTCGTTACTGCAGGCAAATCATGATTCAGTGGTACCCGGGCCATATGCACAAAGCGAGCAAGGAATTTATAAAGATCCTGCCGCAAGTCGACCTTGTCATCGAAGTACTCGATGCGCGTCTACCTGGTTCCAGCGAAAACCCGATGCTGGAACAGCTGCGACGCGATAAGCCCTGTATCAAACTGCTCAACAAGAGCGATTTATCGGATCCCGAGCGCCTCGCCCAGTGGATCGGCAATCTGGAACGGCAAAACCTTGTGAAAACACTGGTTTGCAGCACGGGCGATAATTCCATTTTCGAGTTACCCGCATTATGCCGTGCGCTGGTGCCGAAGCGTAATAATCGGTCGTCGATGATTTACGCGATGATTGCCGGCATCCCGAATGTCGGTAAATCAACCCTCATCAACAAGCTCGCGGGCCGCTCTATTGCCAAAACCGGCAACGAGGCGGCGCTGACCCGCATGCAACAGCGCATTGAAATATCATCCGATTTGACGTTAATCGATACGCCCGGAATGCTCTGGACCAATATCGAAAACGAGGCCAGCGGTTACCGTCTTGCCGCTACTGGTGCAATTCGTGATACCGCGTTTGAACTACAGGAAGTCGCAAGCTTTATTGCCGAATTTTTTATCGAGACCTACCCCGAACGCCTGATTCAGCGCTATGATATCGAGCCGCTACCGCAAACAGAAATCGAATTGCTGGAAGCGATAGCGAGGAAACGGGGCTGTATCATTTCCGGTGGCCGGGTAGACCTGGAAAAGGTATCCCGCCTGTTGATCAACGAGCTACGCAACGGTGATCTCGATGGGTTCTGCATGGAAACCCCCGATTCCTTCGCAGCAGAATGGGCCCAGGTTGAATTTATCCGGGCGCAAAAAGCAGCTAAAAAAGAAGCGCGCAAAGCAAAGCGCCATAAACCGTAACAGAGGAGATAACATGATTATACGCACAGCACTGTCACAGGACGCTGCTGAACTCACCGAATTTAATATCAACATGGCGCGTGAAACCGAAGGCGTAGAGTTAATCCCTGAGGTAATTGGCGCCGGTGTCAAAGCCATGATCGAGAATCCGCAAATGGGATTTTACCTGGTGGTCGAACTTGACAATGGAATTCAGGCTTCGTTGATGGTGACTACCGAATGGAGCGACTGGCGCAACGGCATGTTCTGGTGGATTCAGAGCGTATATGTACGTCCGGAATATCGACGGCAGGGTCTTTACCGGGAGCTTTATGAGCGCGTCAAGGAACTCGCTGAACAGGAATCCACCGTCTGTGGGTTTCGCCTCTACGTTGAAAATTGGAATACCGTTGCGCAAAAAACCTACACATCGTTGGGTATGACGGAAACAGTGTACAAGATGTTCGAAGAACTCAAGCCAGACCGCGAATATAAAAAATAGCAACGCCGGCGCCTTAGCACTTCGGTGTCATCCCGATACGTCGGACCGCCGCGTAAGAGGCGGTCCGACGTATCGGGATCTTGCAATAAAAGCGCATTACCAGATTCCCGCTTGCGCGGGCATGGCCGTAATAATATAGTCATCAACCTCGCGACGCGTTAATAGCACCGGAATAACGCTGACGCCGACACTCCACTCGAGCCGTGCACTACGGGCGATTGATTTCGCCGATGACAATATGCTGCAAACCCTACTCACACCAGTTCAGCGGTTGCATCGCAGCGGACTTACGTTTCTTGGCAGGGTAGATCTTAAGGAACTCCTGGCACGGCATTTCGCGATATTGAAGCGAACCGATCAGGAAAGATTGAAACCGCGTTTGCAGCAGGCCGAGCGCGTGCTGTCGTTACTCGAAACCCGGGACAGTCCGTACGTCGCCTCGCACAATGACCTGGTGTTGGAAAATCTGCTACTGGACGATGCGAACATATGGTTAATCGACTGGGAATATTCCGCGATGGCTTCCCCTTACTGGGACCTGGCAACAATATGTAATGCCGCGGGGCTAGACCTGAATCGAAGCCGGCGATTATTGCGCCTCTATAGCGACGGCGGCGGGCCCATGCAGGAATCAATTCTTTTTGATTACCGGGGATTACTTAAATTGCTGACGGATTGCTGGATGACTGCACTCGTGGAATCGAGAGGCCTCGGTTGTTAACCCATTCAGCCAGTTTATACCTGGCCTCGGTATTGATCTGGGGCTCAACCTGGTACGCGATCAAGTTCCAGCTCGGGGTCGTTGCACCCGAGGTCTCTCTGGTTTATCGCTTTGGGTTGGCGGCGTTGATCTTGTTGTTGTTTTGCCTGCTGACTGGACGCAGGTTGAGATACTCCGCGCGTCAGCATGGGTTTATTGCATTACAGGGTCTGTTTCTGTTCTCAAGCAACTACGTTGTGCTCAGCAGGGGCAAAAAATAGTCTTATCCATGGGTCAGTGGATCACCTAAAAGATTGGAAACATTAGGTACCTGCTTCAGGGCCCAGTCCAGTTGATCGCGTGATGCGGAATCCAGGCTGCCTGGCGCAACCCGGTTTGACAGAGGAATACCCGCTTCCAGGTCGAGCAATTGCTGTTCGAGGATGGCCTGAAAAATTATACGGTGCGCCTCGCCCAGGTTTTCCAGCGTAGTTTGCATCTTGCCGACCTGGGCACTGAGTGCGGCGAAACGTGCCGGAGTGGAGCGCGCGCGTATACGATGTTTGATTGCCAGTACCCGGGCGGTCGAAAACAGGGGCATGATGCCGCCCATCTTTAAATCCATGCGGCCGTTGTCGAGTTTGAAACGACCAAACAGCCCTAGTGGTGGCGAATTCTTACAGGCGTTGATCGACATCAGCTTCATAAACAGTTTCGACTTGCGGCCCTTTTTAAAGGCATAGTCAAGGGTTGCATTGGCAAGTTTGATATCACCATGTACTCCCACGGCATCGAAAAAAATGTCGCATTTAAGAATGTCCTCGGGTGTTTGCCGCCGAATCCAGGTCTTCAGCATCTCCTGCCAACCTGCGAGTGATAGCCGCCAGTCCGGATTGCTGGCCATGACCTTTCCCTGGCAGTAGGGTACGCCCGCAGCATCGAGCATGTCCGCTACCTTGTTGCCGAGCTCGGCAAACCACTGGTCTTCAGGCCCGCCAGGTTCCCCCTCGGCGAACACGATGGCATTGTCCTGGTCCATCGCCAGCAGACTCTCGCCACGACCGCCGGAGCCAAGCACCAGCATGGCGTAGGGGCAGGGTGGTGGCGTCGGCATTTCCCGCTCGGCCAGGATACAGGCCTGGCGCGTTAGTGCGCAGAGTTCGCGCGAGATCACCGCCGCCACATCCCGCACCTCGACTTCTTCGGCTACCAGACTTTTAGCGACCAGTACAATGTTGCCCCATACGGCAGACATCTGCCCGGCACTTTCGGCAGCGTCGATTTCATCACCCAGCAAGATGGCGTCGTCGGCTCGCTGGCGCAGCAGATCGCGTGCCGATAATGCACCGATAATCTCGCCATGGCTATCGTGTACGCCCAGATGACGTACATGCATGCGTTTCATACGGGCGATCGCACGGTAGACAAATGCGTCGGCAGAAAGACTGGCCAGTGGATAGACCGCAATATCGCTGACCGGAAGATTGAATGCAGCATCCCCCTTTTTGCGAAACTTGCGCAGCAGATCCCGCTCGGTGACGATACCCGCTTTGTCGCCCTCTACTGCGGGGTACACGTATAGCGAGCTAACCTCGTGGTCGATCAAGGCTGCCAGGGCGTCACGCAAACTGATGTCGGGGTCAACAAATAACGGGGGGCTATTCATCAGGTCGCGCAAGCGATGCCGGTAGGGAAAACTGTCGATACGCGCCAACGCGGTGCGCGTGCTTTTGGCCTGGTGAACATCGAGCCAGCCAATTTGTGCTTCCCGGGTGCTGGTCTCGCTGAACCGTTCACAGGCTCGTTCAACTTCGGCCAGTGTGCGAATTCCGCGTTCTCGCAGTCCTGGAATCAGGGCTACAAAAATTTCGGCCGTTGCAATTGCGTCACCCAATGCGCTGTGACGATTGTGAGTTTCGACACCGAGCCAGCCGGCGATGGTATCGAGTGAAAAATCGGGCAGATTAGGGGAGAGCAGGTTCACCAGGAAACGCACGTCCAGACAGCGTGGCACCGACCACTCGAGGCCGGCGATTTCCTTTTCCCGTTTCAGCATCGCAAGATCAAAACCGGCGGCATAACCGATCAGGACCGAATCCTGGCGCCAGTCATCAAATGCTTCGACGACTTCGCCAAAACTCGCGGCAGCGGCGACATCGGCGTCACTGATGCCGTGAATGGCCTGGCTTTGTGGTGGAATGGGCATCCCGGGATTGATCAATTGCTGGAAACTTTGTGCTTCATCCACCTGGCCATGCACGATGCGTACGGCGCCGAGTTGAATCATGCGCGCGGCGCTGGTATCGAGGCCAGTGGTCTCGCTGTCGAAGGCGATCGCATTGAGCGACAGTAACGGTATCGAGGCTGGATTGTGCTGTATCGCCATGCCCTAGCGACCACCGGATACGTCGATAAAACTGCCCGAGGTATAACCCGATGCATCTGACAACAGCCACAGAATCGCTTCGGCCACTTCGGCGGGGAAACCGCCACGTTGCATCGGCACTCCGGATTTGAGGCGGTCGACACGCCCTGCCTCACCGCCGTCTGCGTGGATGTCGGTATAGATTAATCCGGGTTTTACCGCATTGACGCGAATGCCCTGGTCGCCCACTTCTTTCGCGAGCCCAATCGTCATCGCGTCGATCGCCCCCTTGGCGGCGGCATAGTCGACATACTCGTGAGGAGCACCAAGGTCGGCCGCGCGTGAGGATAGATTGACGATAGATCCCCCCTTGCCACCGTGCTGGGTCGACATGCGCTTGATCGCTTCACGCGCGCATAAAAAACTGCCGATTACATTGGTTTCGAGGATACGTTGCCAGCGCTCCGGCGACATATCGACCAGGTCGCTTTGCGGTTCCAGGATACCCGCATTATTGACCAGCCCGTCGAGGCGCCCTAAATCGCGATCGATGGCGCGAAACATGGCTTCCACTTCCGACTCGATGCCGACATTGGCCTGAAACATGATCGCCTGGTGCCCGCCGGCGGTGAGCGCTTCGAGTAATTCGTTGGCGGCACGTTCATTGTGTAAATAGTTGAGGCATAGCGAATAGCCATGCGCCGCGGCGAGACGGGCGGTTTCGGCGCCAATACCGCGGCTTGCGCCGGTGATGAGTAGTACTTTCGACATGGTGTTTGCTTATCCTCGGACAAAAACCAGGGCTTTTACCGGGTTACTGGTAAATCAATTCAAGGGTCTCGGGTTGATGCCCCCGGTTGCGAATCGCATGTAAGCCCAGTACCCCCTTGGTATCCTGCCGAATTTCGATATAAATCTGGCTGCTAGAGAGGTTCAGGTTATCCACCAGCGCTAGTGCATCGGCCTGCTGATTGTAAACGATAATCAATTTGGGATTGGCATCCAGACTGGCCTGTAGTTGATTTTTATCAAGACAGGGCTCGCAATCGTCAGCACCTGGCATTAACAGCGCGACCAGGGGCTGGTCATGCAGATGCACGGCGCGGGTGATGATTTTGTAACTACAGTTGCGCTTGATGGTAAGCATGGGATTTTATTTCAGCTTGTCGCGCAGAATTGCGTTAACCTGCCCCGGATTGGCCTTGCCCTGGGATCGCTTCATAACCTGGCCGACGAAAAAACCGAGCACTTTTTCCTTGCCGGCACGGAACTGCTCCACCTGTTCCGGATTGGCGGCGATGACCTCGTCGATCAGGGTTTCAATTGCACCGCTGTCGGTTATCTGCTTCAGCCCGCGTGCTTCGATAATGTCATCAACACTACCCTCGCCCTGCCACATCGCATCGAACACTTCTTTGGCGATCTTGCCCGAAATCGTGTTGTCGGCAATTCGTGCCACCAGCCGGGTCAGCATAGCGGGTTTTATCGGCGAATCGGATATCTCGAGGCCGGCCTTGTTCAGTGCGCCTGCAAGGTCACCCAGGATCCAGTTAACCAGGTGCGCTGACAGTTCGGGCGATTCAGCGAGTGCCGCTTCATAAAAAAGCGCTGTATCGCGATTACTGGTTAGCAGTTCCGCGTTGTAATCCGATAACTTGAGATCATCGATATAGCGCTGTTTTTTCTGCTCCGGTAGCTCAGGTAGCTCGGCACGAATTCGTGCAATATCCTCGTCACTGACAGTGACCGGCAATAAATCCGGATCGGGAAAATAACGATAGTCGTTGGCCTCTTCCTTGCTGCGCATCGAGCGGGTTTCATCGCGTTCGGCATCGTAGAGCCGGGTTTCCTGCACCACGCGGCCACCGTCCTCGATCAAATCAATCTGGCGTTCGATTTCAAAATTAATCGCGCGTTCGAGAAAACGGAAAGAATTGATATTTTTAAGTTCGGCACGGGTGCCGAGTTCTTGTTCGCCCTTGTGCCTGATGGAAACGTTGGCATCGCAACGGAACGAGCCCTCCTGCATATTGCCGTCGCAGATTTCAAGATAACGCACCAGCGAGTGGATCTTGCGTGCATAAGCGACCGCCTCTTTAGCCGAGCGCATATCCGGCTCCGAAACAATTTCGAGCAGTGGCGTGCCTGCCCGGTTCAGGTCGATGCCGCTTTGTTCAGGAAATTGATCGTGAATCGACTTGCCCGCGTCTTCTTCGAGATGTGCCCGGGTAATCCCGACTTCCTTATGTTCGCCCTCGGCGGGACTGATAGAGATATCTCCCTTGCCGACGATGGGGAGTTCAAATTGAGATATCTGGTAACCCTTGGGCAAGTCAGGGTAAAAATAATTCTTGCGCGCAAAGACTGAATGACGACCGATTTCAGCATCGATTGCGACTCCAAAGCGGATAGCCATTGAGACGGCTTCGCGGTTCAGTACCGGCAATACCCCGGGCATGCCTAGGTCCACGGCGCAGGCCTGGGTATTGGGATCAGCACCGAACGCGGTTGAGGCGCCCGAAAAGATCTTGCTCGCGGTAGCGAGCTGTGCATGAATCTCGAGCCCGATAACACTTTCCCAGTCGTTCATGATGCTAACCCGGGTGATTGAAGGTGCCAATTGCTCACCTGCTGATAGCTGTGCGCAGCAGTCAGCAAACCGGCTTCATCGAAGTAGTTGCCGATCAATTGCATGCCGACCGGTAAACCGTCGACAAAGCCAACCGGTAGTGACATGCCCGGCAAACCGGCGAGGTTCAGTGAAATCGTATAAATATCCTGCAGGTACATGCTGACTGGATCATCGGTTTTGGCTCCGATCTCGAACGCGACTTCGGGTGTCGTCGGGCCCAGGATTAAATCGACGCTCTCGAAAGCGCTTTGAAAATCATCCTTGATCATGCGCCGAAGTTGCTGCGCCTTGAGATAGTAGGCGTCGTAGTAGCCGGCGGAGAGTGCATAGGTGCCGATCAGGATGCGGCGTTTAACCTCGGCGCCAAAGCCTTCGCCGCGCGAGCGCTTGTATAGGTCTTCGAGGTCCACCGGGTTTTCACAGCGATGACCAAAGCGCACGCCGTCGAAGCGCGACAGGTTGGAAGAACATTCCGCCATCGCAATCACGTAATAAGTCGGGATCGACAAGCCGGTATTCGGCAGCGAAATTTCCTTGATTTCGGCACCGAGCTTGCGTAACTCGTCAATCGCAGTTTCGATTACACCGGCTAATCGGCTGTCCAGGCCCTCGGCGAAGTATTCTTTGGGTAATCCGATTTTCAGGCCCTCGATACCCTGCCCGAGTCGGGCGCTGTAATCAGGCACTGCCTGCTCGGAGGAGGTCGAGTCACGGGGATCAAATTTCGCCATGGACTGCAACAACAGTGCGCAATCCTCGGCGCTACGCGCGAACGGTCCACCCTGGTCGAGACTCGAGGCAAACGCGACCATACCGTAACGCGACACACGACCGTAGGTCGGTTTGATACCGGTTACGCCGCAGAAAGCGGCTGGCTGACGGATTGAACCACCGGTATCGGTGCCCGTTGCTGCGGGCGCAAGTCCGGCAGCGACGGCGGCGGCTGAACCACCCGATGAACCGCCCGGTACATGTTTGAGGTTCCACGGGTTGGCAACGCTACCGTAGTACGAATTCTCATTGGATGATCCCATCGCGAATTCATCCATGTTGGTTTTGCCCAGCATCACCGTACCAGCGTGGTTGAACTGCTCGATCACGGTCGCATTGTAGGGTGCGATAAAATTATCCAGAATACGAGAACCGCAGGAGGTCCTGACCCCGTCGGTACAGAACAGGTCCTTGTGCGCAATCGGCACCCCTGTGAGGGGGCCTGCATCGCCGGCGGCCCGGATCGTGTCGGCCTGGCGTGCCTGTTCGAGCGCGAGCTCTTCGGTAACGCTGATAAAGCAATTAAGTGCAGGATTGTGCTGTGCGATACGCGCCAGGTAATCCTGGGTAATTTCGACGCTCGAGAACTCGCTCCTGGCCAGGCCCTCGCAAATTTCGATGACGCTCCTGGTCATTATTCGATCACCTTGGGCACCCGGTAAAACCCATCGGCGACGTCCGGCGCGATTTGTTGAAACTTGTCGCGTTGGTTGGTTTCGGTGACTTCATCGGTACGCAGGCGCTGGGTTGCATCAAGTGGATTTGCCAGCGGCGCAACATCGCTGCTATCGACCTGGTTCATCTGGTCGACCAACGACAGAATGCTTGATAAATCGTCTACATAATCGTCAATTGCGTCTTCATCAATGTGCAGTCGCGCGAGGTGAGCAATATTGCGAATGTCTTCGGATTTCAGGGTCATTTCTGGAAATTTCCACAGGGCCTGAGAAAAGCCCGCAAACTTACCACAATTTCACCGCTTGTATAAGCAAAAGACTGATTTTTAAGGTATTTCACCTTGTGAAAATGACATACCGTTGCTAGAGTATGTTAGATCTGCGTTAAATTTACGCAGGGTCGGGAAATTTCGTGCGAACGCACATCGAAAAATATACAACGGGTTAAAAACACAGCATGTTTGCAGCTATCCGAGGCTTGCTATCCAACGATTTGTCAATCGATCTGGGTACGGCCAACACGCTTATCTATTCTCGCGGTCAGGGAATCGTCCTTAATGAACCCTCGGTAGTCGCAATTCGCCAGGATCGCGGACCCGGTGGGCCGAAGTCGATCGAGGCGGTCGGTACCGACGCCAAGAAGATGTTGGGTCGAACCCCGGAGAACATCACCGCCAAACGGCCGATGAAAGACGGGGTTATCGCCGACTTCACCTATACCGAGAAAATGCTGCAGCATTTTATCCGCAAAGTGCACGAAAACCAGTTCATGCGGCCCAGTCCGCGCGTGCTGATCTGTGTTCCCTGCGGTGCGACCCAGGTTGAGCGTCGCGCGATCCGTGAATCAGCAATGGGTGCCGGTGCGCGCAAGGTCTACCTGATCGAGGAACCGATGGCGGCAGCAATCGGTGCCGGCATGCCGGTGGATGAGGCCCAGGGCTCGATGGTGCTCGATATCGGCGGCGGAACCTCTGAGGTCGCCGTAATGTCACTCAACGGAATTGTGTACTCCGCCTCGGTACGTATCGGCGGTGATCGGTTCGATGACGCCATTATCAACTATGTGCGCCGCAACTACGGCATCCTGATCGGTGAGGCAACCGCGGAAAGAATCAAGGTAGAGATCGCCGCCGCGTATCCTGGCAAGGATTTACTCGAGATGGAGGTTAAGGGGCGTAACCTGTCCGAAGGTGTGCCGCGTAGTTTCACTCTTAATAGCAATGAGATTCTGGAAGCGCTGCAAGACCCCCTTTACGGCATTATTTCCGCGGTAAAAAATGCGCTCGAACAAACTCCGCCCGAACTTGGTTCTGATATCGCAGAACGTGGCATCGTTCTCACCGGTGGTGGCGCGCTATTGCGTGACCTGGATCGGTTAATCATGGAAGAAACCGGGTTACCGGTAATTATTGCTGAAGACCCGTTGACCTGTGTTGCCCGTGGAGGTGGACGGGTGCTCGAAATGATCGATGAACATGGGCTGGATTTTCTGGCTGTAGAGTAAACGTCAATCGGCCACTGCCTACATGAAGACAATAATCGAGGTTCGTGGCGCAACATTACAGGCGCTGTTTCTGATGGGGTTGTGTATTGCGATGATGATTGTCGATCATCGGTTCCAGCACCTCGAGATTGTACGCACCAACATTTCACTGGCTCTTTCACCCCTCAAATACCTGGTTAGTTTGCCGGCGACTGGTGGCAACTGGCTCAACGACTGGTTCACGTCACATACCGACTTATTGGAAGAAAATGAGGCGCTCAGGGCTGAAGGCCGCATTCTCAGCGTACGCCTGCAAAAACTCGAAATTCTGGCCGAAGAAAATGCGCGCTTGCGCAATCTGTTAGGCTCGTCGCGCAAGATTGCCGACGAAGTTATCGTTGCCGAGCTTTTATCGGTGGACCAGAATCCATATAGCCAGCTCATCGAAATTAACAAGGGTAGTAGTGATGGTGTCGAGATGGGTCACGCCGTAATTGATGATTTCGGTATTATGGGCCAGGTCATCCATGTCAATCCCCAATCGGCGACAATTATCCTGATATCCGACCCGGAGCACGCAATCCCGGTGCAGTTTATCCGCAGCGGCACCCGCTCGGTTGCGTTTGGCAGGGGCTCAACGCGCCAGCTCGAGTTGCGTTACCTGCCCGCGACGGCGGATATCATGGTCGATGATGAACTGGTCACATCGGGTCTGGGAGGACGGTTCCCGCCGGATTATCCGGTCGCCAGGGTAACCGCAATCAGCGAAGACAAGGTGCGTGGATTCGTATCGGTTTTGGCCGAGCCCAAGGCTCGGCTCGATTCCAGTCGCGAAGTACTCGTTATCAAACCCAGACAATAAAATGTCGCAGCTGAAATATCTGGTTATTTATTTAAGCCTGCTGGTGGCCCTGGTTTTGATGATTCTGCCACTACCGGATTGGGTACAGATCTATCGACCAAACTGGATAGCATTGACGCTGCTTTACTGGAGCATGGCCTT
>CAXMSP010000010.1:0-8356 GCA_964196225.1 uncultured Gammaproteobacteria bacterium
CAAGTCGATGGACGGACTGGCGATGGCATCGCGGCTGGGTCTGGGTTTGCGCGACATGGAAATGGTGCAGTTTCATCCGACCGGATTGTTGGCAGGTCGCGATACGCGCATGACCGGTACCGTGCTCGAGGAAGGTTTGCGAGGCGCCGGGGGTTTCCTGCTCGACGGTAACGGTGAACGTTTCATGATGAGCTATGACGACGATGCCGAGCGTGCGACGCGTGATATCGTGAGTCGGGCGATCTATGCCGAAATGCGGGCAGGGCGCACGACGCCCAACGGTGGCGTTTATATTGCGATGAGCCACCTGGGGCCGGAACTGGTAACACAAAAGTTTCCCGGCATGGTCAAGCGCTGTGCCGATTGTGGTTTTGATCTCGCGGGCGGTCGTGTCGAGGTGGTACCGACTGCGCATTACTTCATGGGGGGCGTCGTGGTGACGCCGGACACGCGTACCAGTCTTGCGGGCCTGTTTGTCGCCGGTGAGGATGCCGGTGGCGCGCATGGCGCCAATCGACTCGGGGGCAATGGTGTCGCCAATTCGACCGTATTTGGCGGTATTGCCGGGGATGAAATGGCGGCCCAGGCCGCTTCGCAGCAGCACTGGATAGAGCCGGACAGCAGCGTCGTCGATGCGGCGATCGAGCAGACCATGATGCCGTTTCAGCAAGCGGCCGGCGATATTAACTCGATTCGGGATCGCCTGCTGAACCTGATGTGGGACGGTGTCGGCGTGTTGCGCGATACCAACGGCCTCCGGCTGGCGCAGGTCGAGCTGGCGTCGTTAAAAACGGAACTGCTCGCAACCGGGCTCGGTGATGACAACCGGGTGTTCAACCTGAGCTGGCATGACTGGCTCAATCTGCAGAGCCTGATCGAGGTCTCCGAAGTCATTGCGGCGGCGGCCTTATCGCGCGAGAATTCAAGAGGCGCACACTATCGTGAGGATTATCCCGAGGCCGGCAGCCTCGATGATTCCTATTTCACGGTTGCGCGATTCGACCGGGAAACGGTGCAGGTCGAGTGTCAGCCGGTAGAATTTTCCATTGTCAAACCGGGGGAGTCCCTGCTCGAACATGATTGATTATCAAACAATTGAGAACGCGGCCAGGCAGATTATGTCGAATGCCGCGATCGATATCCCGCCGGATTATCGGCAGGGAATCGAGGATATGGCGAAGTGGGAAGAGGGTGACCTTTCCTGTTTCGTGTTGCAGACCATGATGGACAACTGGAACGCCGCGACCGAGGATCGCCGCCCGATGTGCGCCGATACCGGTTTACCTCGCTATTACGTCAAGGTCGGCAACAACGCCCGGCTTGCCGACGGTTTTATCGGGCTCGAGCGTGCGTTGCGCAGCGCGACCGCGCTCGCGACCCATGATGTTCCATTGCGCCCGAACCGGGTTCATCCGCTGTGGCGCACCGACCATAACAATAACGTCGGCATCAATTCGCCCGAGATCGACTGGAGTTTCGAGCCCGATGTCGACTGGATTGACATTACCACGGTGCACAAGGGCGGCCTGTTCGGCAGCGATTACCGCATGCTGTTTCCCGGTGACGGCATTGACGGCATCAAGCGCTTCTTCCTCGATACGCTGGTTTCCTTCGGCAAGCGCGGGCTCGCCTGCCAGCCGGCGATCGTCGGCATCGGGCTCGGCGGTTCCAAGGACATTACCATGGTGCTCGGCAAGCAGGCGGCCTGTTTGCGCGTGGTCGGGGATCGCAATCCCGATCCGAAAATTGCCGAACTCGAACTCGAATTGAAAAAAATGGGCAACAGTATCGGCATGGGTGCGATGGGTTTCGTCGGTAACGCGATGGTCGCCGACTGCCACGTCGAGGTGGGTTTTACCCATACTGGTGGTATGCCGATGAGCGTGCACACCTTTTGCCTGTCGTCGCGCCGCGCCACGGTGCGCATTCAGGCTGATGGCAGTTGCGAGTATCGCCACGATCCCGAGTGGTTCACCCCTTACATGCGCAGAGAGACAGTCGAATGGCCAGTCAGCAAACACAGCGAAAAACAGTCCGTCTGAAACTTCCGGTTCGGGAGGGCGACCTCGACGGGCTTGAAATCGGCACCGTGGTTTATCTCGAGGGGGTGGTTTATACCGGGCGCGAGGGGGTTTATAAAAAAGTGCTTGAAGAAGGCGCCGATCTGCCCGAGGGTTTGACGACACTGAGCAATGTCAACTTTCATTGTTCGCCGGCGGCGGCGGTCGAGCCAGATGGCAGTTACACGGTTGGCGGCGTAACCGCGACCGCAAGCTTTCGTTTCTCGAAGTGGATGCCGGCATGGTTGCGACGCTCAAATGCCAAGATCATTATCGGCAAGGGCGGCATGTCGGTCGAGGATTACCGGGATATCCTGGTGCCGGCAGGCGCCATCTACCTGACGACAGTAGGCTATGGCACCGGTGCTTTGCTCGGGCGAGGTATCAAGGGAGTCAAGGCGGTGCACTGGATCGAGGAATTAGGCAATGCCCAGGCGATGTGGGTATTCGACGTGGAAAACTTCGGCCCGTTTATCGTCGAAAGCGACCTTCACGGAAACAGCCTATTCGAGCAGCATGGCCGGCTCATCAATGCTAACCTGGCGAAGTTATATGAAGGCCTAAAAGCACCGGCGCTGCGCCGCTTTGGCGAAACCGACGACCGCGAAGACGAGCTAATATAACGTTGTTAAGCCTGCAGAAAGCCCGAGATCATATGCTTCTAACCGGGTTGCGATGCTTGCGCAGACAGCTTAGAATCGCAGTTCAATTAAAAAAAGTAGTTACAACCAGCTCAATAATCGGAGGAGCAAAATGAAAAAAATATCCATGATATCGGTCCTGATGGCGGCCGCCACACTGTTATTTTCACAGGCAAGCCTCGCGGCCTGTGATGAGATCACTATTGGCTCGGCAATATCCCTAACCGGTAAATACGCGACCAATGGTGTCCATGCCCAGAAAGGGTACGAATATGCTATTACCAAAATCAAGGAAAATGGTGGCGTTAAAGTAGATGGTAAATGCTACAACTTTAAGGTCATCTACTACGATGACGAATCCAAAGGCGACCGTGGTGCGACCCTGGCCGAACGACTGATCAGCCAGGACAAGGTGCAGTTTATGCTGGGGCCTTATTCCTCGGGAATGACCAAGGCAATCGCGCCGGTCACCGAAAAATACCAGATCCCAATGGTCGAAGCCGAAGGTGCGTCACGTTCGCTGTTTAACAAGGGTTACAAGTATATCTTCGCAGTTTTATCGACTTCGGAACAATATCTCGCTTCGGCGGTAACGCTGGCCGCCGAAATGGCTGAAAAGCAGGGCAAGAAAGCATCGTCGGTAAAAGTAGCCATAGCGGTTGAAAACGATCCTTTCTCACTGGACATTCGGGCTGGCGTATCTGAGGATGCGGCCAGACTCGGCATGAAAGTAGTGATCGACGAGAAATTACCGCGCGACCTGTCGGACATGAGCGCGATTCTGACCAAGGTTAAATTGCTCAAGCCTGATTTACTCATCATCAGCGGTCACTCGAAAGGTGCGGTAACCGCGGTACGTCAAATTGGCGAGAAAAACATCAAGGTGCCGATGATCGCGATTACTCACTGCGAAGCGGCAGATGTCACCGGCAAGTTTGGCAAGACGGCTAACGACATTTTGTGTTCGACCCAGTGGTCCGAAACCCTGTCCTATAAAGATCCGCTGTTCGGCAGCGCCTCAGACTATGAAATGGGTTTTAAATCCGCATATCCTGAGTATAAAGACAAGAAGGTGCCATACCAGACCGCACAGGCAACGGCTGCGGTTTACGTATTCAAGGATGCCTTCGAAAGAGCCAATTCCCTGGACAAGGAAAAAGTGCGTATAGCGCTCACGGAAACCGATTTGGCCACTTTTTATGGGCAAATCAAGTTTTCAGCGGCGGGCAATAACGTCGCCAAGCCAATGGTGTTACGCCAGATCCAGGACGGCAAATATAACGTGGTCGCACCTTCGGCATTCGCTTCACACAAGCTGAACTGGCCACGTAAATAGGTCGTAATAAAGTAAACCGAAACTAAACAGGATGCCGATGTCGGCATCCTGTTTTTTTTTGGTATCCAAATTAAAACTATATTCGCATGGATCAAATTCTAGGTAATATTTCCCTGTTGATTGAATTTCCAATCGTGAATCTGAAAATTATTCTCGATGGAATAATGATCGGCGCGCTGTTTGCGCTCGCGGCCTACGGCCTCGCACTGGTGTGGGGTGTGATGAACGTCAAGAATCTGGCCCAGGGCGACTTCGTCATCTCCGGTGGATATGTGTCCTGGTGGCTGGTGCAGCAAGGGGTTCCGGCTTTGTTCGGGGTTCCGATAGCCTTCATCGTCATGTGGGGAATCGGCTGGGTGGCTTATAAACTGGTCATTTCGCGCGTGATCGAACGTGATTTATTCACCTCGTTGCTGGCCACCTTTGGACTCGCGATCATGATGGCGCAACTGCTCAACCTGATGTTTGGTTCAGATACGCAGAGCGTCGATCTCGGTTATGACACGCTTTATTTCGCCGATGGATTGATCGACGTACCGATAGCCAAATTAATAGGCGTATTGATGGCTACCGCATTGGCAGCAGCTGTTATTATTTTCATGAAATCCAGTCGCATGGGTCAGGCCATTCGCGCAACCGCACAAGATGCCCGCGCGGCACGCGTGATGGGCATCGATACCGAAAAGGTTTATGCCTTCACCTTTTCATTGAATTCGGCTATTTGTGGCGCGGCCGGGGCGATCATCGTTATGGTCTGGTTGATCCAGCCATTTTATGGCATTGCTTATGCAATCCGCGCTTTTGTTATCGTCACCGCTGCGGGTCTCGGTAATCTGCCGGGTGTCATCGCGGTGGGGCTTGGCATCGGCGCGCTCGAACAATACGGGGCGCATATCTTTGGCATCGGTTATCAGCAGGCTATAGCGGTGCTGTTGCTACTGCTGGTACTACTTGTTCGCCTGATTCAGCAACGGCGAAATCGGCAGGTATTAAAGTAGACGAGGACAATGGCTAAAAATAAAATCATTTTGTACGCATTGATCCTGGCGGTTACCATTATTGCCCCGTTTGCTTTCCCGGCTTTTGGTACCCAGTTGGCAACCCTGTGGTTAATGATCATTGTCGCGTTAACCTGGGACATGACCGGTGGGCAAATGGGGTATAACTCGCTCGGTAATATCTTCTTTTATGGTACTGGCATGTATGTCGCGGCGTTGATCGCGATCGGCATGGTGTACGACGTTGGCGACTACACAAATGCCGCCGGTGGCGGCATTTACGAGTTTAGCGATGCGCAGTATTTCGGCGGTATGTTTCTTGGCGTGCTTGGAGCAGGATTGTTTTGTTCCGTTGTCGCGGTCGTAATTGGAACCCTTACTTTCGGTCTGCGTGGGCCGTATTTTGCGATCGGTACGCTCGGCGTGGCGATTGCTGCCGGTGAACTGGTGTCCAACTGGGACTGGGTCGGCGGTGGTCAGGGCATTGCCTTGCCGGTGTACCCGGGCGACCTCGATACCGGCAAGATTATGTTTTACTTTTTGTTTGCCGCTATCGGCGTCAGCGTTTTCGTTTTCGCAAAATGGCTTTACGGCACGCGTTTTGGCGCCGCGATCAACGCGATTCGCGACGACGAGGAAAAAGCCGACGCGATGGGAATCCATACCTTGCGTTACAAACTCTACACCTGGGCGATGGCCGCGTTTTTCGTGGGCATGGCCGGCGGTGTATCGGCGTTTCAATTAATCCATTTTGAACCGCTGGAATCCGCCTACCAGACCATCAACCTGGGTATTTTCATGGTGGTCTGCGTATTACTCGGTGGCAAGGGAACCCTGTGGGGGCCGGTCGTCGGCGCGATTCTGTTCCACGTTTTCAAGGAAGTTACCTGGAACTATCTGTTGGGGTGGCAATGGGTCGCACTCGGCGCGCTGATCGTCGTCACCGTTGTTTATTTCCAGGACGGCGTGATGGGCTGGTTAATGCATAAGCGCCCCGAATGGTTTGGCATCCGGATTGAGGAAAAAATTGCGGAGGAAACAAAATGACCGCAATTATAAATGTTCGCAGAGTGTCTAAATCCTTCGGTGGTGTGGTCGCAAACCGGGACGTATCGTTGAAGGTCAACTCCGGCACCATTACTGGGCTGATCGGTCCCAACGGTTCAGGTAAAACCACTTTATTTAATTCCATCGTCGGCTATCACCCGATTGATGAGGGATCGATCCAGTTTGAAGGCGAGGAAATATCGAAACTTCCGGTGCAGCAGATCGCGCGGCGCGGATTGCTGCGCACCTTCCAGCAGACCCGTATCTACGGTGCGATGAACGGTGTCGAAAACATGCTGATATCGCTGCCGCATCGCAAGATGAAAATCTGGGATGCGCTAAAAACCTTTACCAGGCAAGATTACGAGCGTGCCGACCACTTGCTTGAATTTGTCGGGCTCTACGAAAAACGTATGCTGAAAAGCGGTGACCTGTCTTTCGGGCAACAGAAGCTGCTCGAGTTTGCGATGGCGCTAATGAACGAACCGACCTGTTTGTTGCTCGACGAACCCACAGCGGGTATCAACCCGACCCTGATCAACGGCTTGATCGATCGGCTCAAGCGCGCCAATACCGAGTTTGGAATCACCTTATTTGTTATCGAACACAATATGCGCGTGATCATGAACATGGCCGAAACCATTTACTGTTTGGCGCATGGAGAATTGCTGGCTCAGGGCAGCCCGGATGAAATACAGAATGATCAGCGAGTCATAGACGCGTATCTTGGAGCTCATTAGATGAGTGATAAAGAAAGAGTTCGCGGTTATCACGTCGGTGATGTCGACGCGGTAATATCAGTCGACGAAGTTAATCGCCAGGCCGCGGCAATCGCCGAAGATATCAGCTTGGAACAACTCGACGAACTCGCCGGTAACAAGCCCCATGTGTCGATTAATAATCTGGTCGCAGGTTACGGGCAGATGGAGATTCTGCATGACTTCAACCTGCGCGTGGGCAAGGCGCAATCGCTGTGCCTGATTGGCCCCAACGGCGCGGGCAAGTCGACAATACTTCACGCGATATTCGGTTTTAATCGCATTTTTTCCGGTTCTATCGAGATTGGTACGGGGAGTGACAAGATGGACGTCACCCGGATGACGCCGAATCAAAAACTCGCCAAGGCCGGTATTGCCTATATCCTGCAGGATAAATCGATTTTTCCGGGTATGACGGTGGAAGAGAACTTGTGGATGGGTGGCTTCCTCAAGGACAAGCCACAGGAAGCCAAGCAGGCTGCGGAAATGGTCTTCGACAAGTACTCCCGGCTGGCTGAGCGACGCAAACATAAGGCTGGGGTGTTATCCGGTGGCGAGCGTCGCCTGCTGGAAATTTCCCGTGCACTGGTAATGAATCCCGAGATATTGCTGGTGGATGAGCCCTCGATTGGTCTGGAACCGCGTTTTATCGACATGGTATTCGAAATCCTCGACGATCTGCAGAATCATGAAGGCAAGACCATCATCATGGTAGAGCAAAACGCCAAGAAAGGGCTCGAATTTGCGGATATCGGTTACGTCCTGGTATCGGGACAATTGGCGATTGCGGGCAAGGGCGATGACCTGCTTAAAAATCCGAAAGTCGGCGAACTATTTCTCGGGGGTTGATATAGCGCTTCATGCCCAATTGATGTCGTTCCGATGCGTCAACCCCGCGTGCGCAGGCACGACTGTAGAGGCGATATGACGGCTGACTCAAAGTACCGGATTGCATCGATCCCGGGTGACGGGATCGGCAAGGAAGTCGTACCCGAGGGCATCAGGGTGCTCGAAACCCTGGCCCCGCGATACGATATTTCTCTCGAATTCGAACATTTCGACTGGAGCTGCGAACGCTATCTCGAAACCGGTGCGATGATGCCGGAGGATGGTATCACGCAATTAGCTGAATTTGACGCGATCTACCTCGGAGCAGTCGGATTTCCAACCGTGCTTGATCATGTTTCGCTTTGGGGTCTATTGATTCCGATCAGGCGCGAGTTTCAGCAATACATCAACCTGCGACCGGTAAGATTGTTCGAAGGCATGCAGTGCCCACTGGCAGGCAAGCAACCCGGTGATATCGATTTTTACGTGGTGCGGGAAAACTGCGAAGGGGAATACTCCAACATCGGCGGTCGCCTGTATGCAGGAACCGATGACGAAATGGCGATGCAGCAATCGATTTTCACGCGCAAGGGTACCGACCGGGTGCTTAAATATGCGTTTGAACTAGCGATGTCGCGCCCGCGCAAGCGTCTGACTTCAGCCACCAAGTCTAACGGCATCATCCATA
>CAXMSP010000011.1:0-9346 GCA_964196225.1 uncultured Gammaproteobacteria bacterium
CCGTGTAGTCGCCAACATCATGCAGGGGTTCGCCGAATGGTACCAGTCGGATGACCGCGGAATCCACCCTGGGAGGCGGCTTGCAACAGGTTGGAGAAACGTCTAACAGGTACTGGCAATCGCATCGATACTGCAGCATCACTGAAAGGCGGCCGTAGTTGGCATCTCCGGGATGCGCAACGATTCGCAACGCCACTTCCTTTTGCACCATGAAATGCATGTCCCGAATGTCTTTTGCCGACTCGAGCAAGTGAAACATGAGCGGGGTAGAAATGTTGTATGGAAGATTGCCCACCAGGCGAAAGCCATCTCCACTCGGAATGCTTGATAGTTCGAATTCGAGTATGTCGGCATTGATTACTTCCAGCGTGCCGAAGCGAGATGCCTGTTGTTTTAATATGGGCACCAGGTCCCGGTCAAGCTCGATCGCGGTCAGGGTTTTGCAGCGTTGTAGTAAGGGGTAGGTCAGCGCACCCCGCCCAGGTCCAATCTCGATTATATTTTCGCCTGGCTGTGGATCGAACGCGCGCAGAATGGATTCGATAATGCTCTGGTCATGCAGGAAATGCTGCCCGAAGCGTTTACGCGCCTGGGGCATTCTGCTGCTTGTTATGTGCTTGAAAAATTGCTGAATTGATTGCGGCAAACAGGCTATCGGGCCTGGCTGCTGCCGTTCCTGCCAGGTCGAGCGCGGTCCCGTGATCGACCGAGGTTCGAATAATTGGTAACCCCAGGGTGGTATTAATCGCGTTATGAAAACCGACATGTTTCAGCACTGGTAAACCCTGGTCGTGATACATCGCCACCACGACGTCGGCATCCGCCAACATGTGGGGTGTAAATAAAGTATCCGCGGGATAGGGCCCACTCAGGTTGATCCCTTCGGACTTCAGCTTATCGAGGACGGGGATAATTGTTTCAATTTCCTCGCGTCCGAGGTATCCGTTTTCACCGGCATGGGGATTGAGGCCGGCCACCTTGATACGTGGGTCTTGAATTCCGAAGTGGCTGCGTAAATCAAGATCGAGAATTTCGATGACCTGTCTGATCGACTGTTCGTCGATTGCATCGGCAACCTGGCGTAGCGGTAAATGCGTCGTTACCAGGGCGACTTTAAGCTTCTCGGCAACAAGCAGCATCACCGGTCGGGGCGATTCGCAGATGTCGGCCAGGTATTCGGTGTGCCCGGAAAAGGATATTCCGGCGCGATTGATGATCTCCTTTTGGACCGGAGCCGTTACCATGGCGTCGAACCGATTGTCGAGACATGCTTTGCAGGCAGTCTCGAGGAGTGTCAGCACGTATTTTGCGTTGGCGCTATCAAGTTGTCCTGGTACGCAGGATTGTTCGAGGGGTTGATGAATAATCTCGATAGAATCGACAGGGGTCGTACCCGCATCATAGTCGACGAATTTAAATTTTGATCCCAGCGCATCGGCTCGTGATTGCATCATTTCGCGATCGCCGATAACTACCAGTCGTGCATCGAAACTGGCGGGGTTAATCTTTGCAATAATGTCTGGACCGATACCCGCGGGTTCGCCAGAAGTAATTATGACCCTGGCCTCATGCATCAGGCTTTTCGGGGAAGAGGACATAGGCTTCGTCCCTCAAGCGACGTTTCCAGAGATCAAATACTTCACGTTGCTTCTGTTCGAGCAGCTGCGAATATATTTTGTTGCGCTTGTTTTGCTCGGTCTCGTCAACCTCGCGGCGGCCGGTAACTTCAATCAGATGCCAGCCAAATTGACTGCGGATTGGTTGGCTGAGTTCGCCCTCTTTAAGTTGATTCGCTGCGGTCTCGTATTCCTTGACGGTGGCACCGGGATCCATCCACCCAATATCGCCCCCACTAGACCCGGAGGCATAATCTACCGAGTAGAGTTTAGCCAGTCTCGCAAAGTCTTCCCCGGCCTGGATTCTGCTGCGGAACTCGAGCAGTCGTTTGCGCGCTTCTTCTTCGGAAATCAATTCATTGGGTTTGATTAATATATGTCGCGTGCGAGTCTGCCGGGTTATGGTTTGTTCAAGATTACGGCGTTCCTTGAGATGCACAATGTGAAACCCGCTGGCACTGCGAATCGGACCGGCGTGGCCACCCGGTTCCATTACCAATATCTGGGTTGTGAACAGGCTAGGAATTTCCGCTTTCTTACGCCAACCCAGGTCACCTCCCTGCAACGCCATTTCACCGGCCGAGTAAGTATTGGCGAGTTGGTCGAATTGGGCACCCTGATCGAGTTCGGTCAGAATTTCTTTGACGAATTGCTGTGCCTCGCTAACCTGCTCGGGTGTGGCGGCATCAGGCAAGGCGATAAGAATATGTGACAGGCGGTATTCGTAATTAGCCCCATCCTCACCGCTTAGCTTCATGAAATCATCAACCTCGCTATCGCTAATAGTCGCGTTGCGCTGGCTATACTGACGACGCAAGGTTGTAAGGGTTAGCTCTCGACGAATGGTTTCGCGATACTTATCATAATCCAGTCCATCCGCAATGACGGCATCACGAAGTTCTGACAGGTTCATTTTACTTTGGCCTGCCAATCGCTGCATCGTCTGGTTGAGTTGGCCATCGGTGATCTTGACTCCGCGACGCCCGGCTTCCTGCAATAACAGTGAGTCGTTGATCAGGGCTTCAAGTACTTGACGCTCTAACACATCGGCCTTGGGTAAGCTTCGGTTTGACTGTTGGAATTCGGTCTTTAACAACTTGATTCGATCGGTTAACTCACGCCTGGTAATGACGCTTTCATCGACGATCGCGACAATTGAGTCGAGTGATATTTGCGCTGCAGCGACAGGTTGCAGCAGCAACAGCGTGCCAACAAGGGTTAGTACTAAGTGGAATTTGTTCATTACTTTGCCTACTTTACATCAGAAACCAGGTTTATAGCCGGGAATAGCGTCGCTTAGCCGCTGGTCAATATCCTGGCCCACCTGGCTTAAGCCCTTGAGCGTGATCTCGAAATAAATACTGTTATCTGGTTCAGCAAAATCTTCATCTTCATCCCCGATCTGGCCGGCCAGTATTTTAAGCCCCCAGCAGCAGGATTCATAGCTTATCCCTAACAAATTCTCGACCGGCTCTTCAAATTTGAGCGAACGATGAATCTTGGCGATTAAGGTCCAACGTTCGTTCACCGGATACGCCATCGAAACCAGGGCTTGTTCAATTTCATCTTCGCTAAAATAATAACCCAGGTTCGCCGCTAAACCGTTATTACTGTAACTAATAGAAAATTCTTTATCGCTCAGCTCGCTCAGCTCCTGGTCGTACACCGTGCGTGCCGCAATTTTCGTTCTGGAGTTGGGCCAGACATCGAGTTCAGCGATTGCATCGGACGTGGTTTCCTCATCGCGACTGCCATCGAGACTGACACGGCGATCCTTGAAGTAGAAAGCCTGCCCGATACGTGCATTCAGCAGTTCGTCACCACTGTCATTATCAAATATACGACTGGCAAGGCCAAAGGTGACCTGGTTTGCATCTCCGATTCGGTCAGTACCGGTGAAACGATTGTTTTTGAATAAATTATTATAGGTGCTGGCGCTCAGCGAGGTATCAAAGTCAGGAATATCATCCTGGTCCTCGAATGGTGTATGCAGGAAATAGAGGCGCGGTTCGAGAGTTTGTAGCCATTGATTTCTTGAACCGGCCAGGCGTTCAAAAATGAGTCCAGTGTCGATGCTCAAGGTCGGTAATCCTCGATATATCGAGTCATCACCAGGATTATCGTCGAGTTGATAGTCGGTAAAAGCGAGCTGTAATTCGGGCTCGAAGAAATACCAGCTATCTGAAGCATTCCAGAGCAGCGAAGTTATGACATGGGTGCGGTTGCCGGTAACGCTGTCATCTCGATCAAAACTGGTAATCTCGAAATAAACGGGAGTCTGCAAATCCCCAATCCACGGTTCGGGTGTTGCATCGAGGGTTAGGCTAGGCAGGCGACGATAAGGGCGGCTCGTGATTGCAGTACTTTCATCGAGGGTCTGGTAGTCTTGCCACAGTAGTTTGCTATTCCAGACCTCGCCGCTGCGGGTGAAACTGAGATGGCGCTCGAGGTGGCTAATATCATTGTGCTCGGGAGCGACGCTATCGAAGTCGTCAAAAAAGTCTCGGTCCGAGACTTCAGCCAGTAACAAATCACCGTTGACATCATAAGCAAAGGATGTTCTGTGCTGCCATTGCTGAAACCAGCGCGACGTGTCGAGCTTCTCATCATCGAGATAGGATAAATCTAGTTCCCCCTGATGCGCCTCGAACAGGTAGCGGTTTTCAGTATTGAGCTGCAAACCGAGCTTCCCCAACGAGGCAGGGGTAATGGTCATGTCGTAATTTGGCGCGATATTCCAGTAAACCGGAACCACAAGGCTTGCGCCATTAGTCTCGTCGTAGCCGATAAGCGGCGCAAGAATGCCCGACATGCGACGGTCATCCACCGGAAACTGAAAATAGGGCAGGTACAGAAAAGGGACTTCTTTAAAATAGATCGTGGTGTGCTTTGCGCTACCGCGACCGCTTTCATCGTCGATCTCGAGTTCAACCGCCCGCAGGTGCCAGTCCCTGTCGTCCGGGTCACAGGAAGTGTAGGTAAGATCACTGAATCGACTGCGATACTGGTCGAGTTTCTCTATTTTTTGGGCTTCGCCGCGTGCATGTCGGCCTGATAATTCGAATAAAGGTTGTTCGAAAATTGCGCTATCGTTTTGATTATCGATCTGCACGCTCGAGCTTTGCAGGCGGTAGTTAGGGTCTGCAAACTCCACCTTTCCCCTGGCGCTGATTGCCTCGGTCGATTTGTTAAACCGAATGTCGTCTGCGATTATTTTCTGCTGCGCCCGGGTAAGGTTGACATCGCCTAGCAGGTGAATTGACTCGCTGTCTTCACTGACAACGGTCTGCGCCTCGATTATTGTTTCGTCGGATACGGAGGTTTCTGTTTCCAGAAAATTAAACGAAGGAATATGGCACAGACTCCAGTCTTCTGCCGCTAAGCCGGCCTGGGCGAAAAGTGCAGGTATCAGACCTGCAATTAGAAGATAACGTGAGCGCAGCAAGTTGAACCAGAAAATAATTACATTCTGTCACATTATCCGGTTTCGGTTAATCCCAGCTTAACAATATTGTGTCCTGCAGCGTTATGTACCCGATCCCTTGAAGATTTCGGTATCGGGGTGGAACGCGAACCACGCGAACCAGAAGCCTTGAATGCTCGCAACTTCCAGGTCCACGGTGTCGGTGATGGTGATGCTGCGATTGGCCGAATCCCATGTAAAGTTGAAACGAGTGCCGTTTATGGTGTCGCTGAACTGTTTCTGGCCATACTTGTCCAGTTCGATAAATGGATAGGCTTTGTAAACTCCGTTAACTTCCAGTCCTGCCACGATTTCCTTGGGATGGTAGGTATCCGGGGCTTCATTATTAACGGCGAAATAAGTCTGCCGGGACTCTTCGTAACCAGCATAGGGATCACGCTGATAATCACGAGAATGCCCGGTATCATCGGATAGCACCATCGTATCGGGATGCTGTTCGAGCCAATCTCGCCAGGTCGTATGGCTGATGGGTATGGGGTTTAACTTTTGACCGACCCGTTTTCCCGACACGGATTTGCTTAAAATCTGTGACCATAGCGATTCGGTATCACGATCGTAGAGCAGGACATCGCTGTTATAGAGTAGTCCTGAAACACCAAAATCAGTTGGTCTGCCATCGATGGTCGCATCGAAAGCAACCGCGGTTCCGCACAGCGGGCAGTAAGTAACCGCGAATCTTTGCCCATCAATTTCATCGTTAACGATTTCATGCCAGTTCAGGATGGCAATCGGATATGCCCGGGACTGATCTTTAAGGGTAACTCCGACAATTCGGTCAGTGGGTTCAAGGTATTCCGCATCCACCGCGGCAATCAGCTTCGGGTCGGATAATGCGGGGATGCCGTCGCGAGGTGGCCCGCCATGCAAGATCTCCTCGCGTGGCAGGGTGGTATTGGACAGATCGAAACCGTTTGAAGGTCCGGCAGAAGCGGCAAATTTGTACCACAGGACCCCCAGCAATATTCCTACGAGTGCCAGTATCCTGGTCTTCTTTGACGGCATTAGGCGCATATCAGCCTCCTGATACAGGTGGATAGAGATTCGAGTCAGGATTTCCCAAATAATTCAATAATTTTACCTGAACCGCGCTGATTAGTAGCGGCTTGACTAGCCTGGGCATTGTAATTAGTCTGCGATCAATAAATAATCCTATAAAACCTCAGGAGCAACCATGAAATCAAGAGCCGCGGTCGCGTGGGAACCAAAAAAACCCCTTGAAATTGAAGAAATTGAAGTCGAAGGCCCGCGCGAGGGTGAAGTCTTGCTCAAGGTGCACGCAAGTGGTGTCTGCCACACCGATGCATTCACGCTTTCGGGTGAGGACCCGGAAGGCGCGTTTCCGGCAATTCTGGGGCATGAGGGTGGTTGCGAGGTCGTGGAATGTGGAGCAGGCGTTAACAATCTGGATGTCGGAGATCACGTTATCCCGCTTTACATTCCCGAATGCGGCGAACCTACCTGTTCCTACTGCAGCTCGGATAAAACCAACCTGTGCCAGTCGATTGCCGGCACCGTGTGGACCGGTTTCATGCCTGATGGCACCCGTCGCTTTTCGCAAAATGGCAAGGATTTATATCACTACATGGGTTGCTCGACTTTTTCGGAATACACCGTGGTGCCCGAAATTGCACTCGCCAGGATCAACAAGGCAGCACCGCTTGATAAGGCCTGCCTGCTGGGTTGCGGTGTAACAACCGGTATCGGTGCGGTGTTGAACACCGCCAGGGTTCAACCCGGCTCCTCGGTTGCGGTATTTGGTCTTGGCACGGTAGGCCTGTCGGCAGTGCAGGGTGCGGTAATGGCAAAAGCAGAACGCATTATCGCGGTCGATATCAACCCCGATAAATGGGAAATGGCGAAGTCCCTCGGCGCGACTGATTTTGTCAATCCAAAAGAGGTCGATGGCTCTTTACCGGAATACATCCAGGAAATGACCGGCGGTGGCGTCGATTACTCGTTCGAATGTATCGGCAACGTTAATGTCATGCGCGACGCACTCGAATGTACCCACATGGGGTGGGGAACATCAACCATCATCGGTGTCGCCGGTGCGGGTGAAGAAATCAAGACACGTCCTTTCAACCTGGTTGTTGGTCGGCGCTGGATCGGCACTGCGTTTGGTGGTGTCAAGGGGCGCACCGAACTGCCGGGCATGGTCGATCAATACATGGACGGAACCATCGAGCTCGATAGCCTGGTGACCCATACCATGCCATTGGAAGAGATCAATACCGCCTTCGATCTGATGCATGAAGGCAAAAGTATTAAATCTGTAATCATGTTTTAGCGCTCGATCGACATGAAAGAGATTGAAAGTATCAAGGAAAGCGGCGGTTACCTGAACCGCTATACCCACGAATCGACGATTTGCCAGTGCGAGATGACATTCTCGGTTTACCTGCCGCCTAAATCGAGAGATGAAAAAGTGCCGGCGCTCTACTGGCTGTCGGGACTAACCTGCAATGACGATAATGCGCGCACCAAGGGTGGGTTTCAGCGTTTTGCCGCGCAACACGGCATTGCCATCGTGTTTCCTGACACCAGCCCACGTGGCGATGATGTCGCCGACGAACCCGAACGCTACGACCTGGGACAGGCCGCGGGTTTTTATGTCAACGCGACGCAGAGTCCGTGGACCCCGAACTACCAGATGTTTGACTACGTGACGCGTGAATTACCCGCTTTGATCGAAGCCAATTTGCCGTTGATCCCAGGTGTTAAATCGGTTACCGGGCACTCCATGGGTGGGCATGGTGCACTGGTATGCGCGTTAAAAAACCCGGGTGAGTTTCGCTCCGTGTCTGCCTTTGCGCCGATTGCAAACCCGGTCAACTGCGGCTGGGGCCAGGGCTGTTTCGGGGCCTACCTGGGTGAGGATACTTCAGCCTGGGAAGATTACGATGCGACCTGCCTGGTACAAAGCGGTGCGCGGGTTAACGATATCCTGATCGACCAGGGGGATGCCGATGAATTTCTGCACGAGGGGCAGCTATTACCGGATAATTTTCAGGCGGCCTGTGATGCGGCGGGACAGCCGGTAAACGTTCGCATGCAGCCCGGTTATGATCACAGCTATCACTTCATCGCCAGCTTCATTGAAGACCACTTCGACTACCACGCCAGGTTTCTGAAGTAACTGTCATCCCGCCGCTCGACCGTAATCCAGGTGCTCGTTTCACGCGCAATCGTCTCGACAGGATTCCGGCTTGCGCCGGAATGACGCCATTAACTGTCGCCGGAATGTCACCATTAGCTGTCATCCCGCGGCTTGACCGGCGGGATCCAGATCGTCAGCTTCCGCGACGGGTAATTGCAAAACAGCTTCAGGACGATGGATCCAGAGCGATTTATACTGAAATATTCTGTAGCTGATATTCGAGTTCAGATTAAGTAAACTGGCGTTCATGGCCACCGATACCAAATCCACGCCGGACTTCGATGCCAGCAAAGTAGCTGAAATTCATCAGCACCTGCATAGCCATCTGCCGTCCGAGTCAGCACTGCGCGTCAAGGCGCTCGAGACGCTGCTGGTAGACAAGGGGCTGGTCAATCCAAAAACCATCGACGCCTGGATAGAAGCCTATACCGAGGAAATTGGTCCCAAGCGCGGCGCCATGGTGGTGGCAAAAGCCTGGTGTGACCCGGAATACAAGGCTCGACTGTTGCGCAATGCACCGGCCGCCATCGATGAGCTGGGTTTTCTCGGTAAGGCAACCGCGCATCTCAAGGTGGTTGAAAATACCGACGAGGTACACAACCTGGTGGTTTGCACGCTGTGCTCCTGTTATCCATTCTCGATTCTGGGCATTGCACCTCCCTGGTATAAGGCGGCAGCTTATCGCTCCCGCGCGGTGCGCGACCCGCGTGGCGTACTGTCAGAATTCGGCATCGACCTCGATGTCGACATTGAGGTGCACGTGTGGGACAGCACCGCGGAGCTGCGCTACCTGGTGCTGCCGCAGCGGCCTGCGGGCACGGAGGATATGAGCGAGGAAGAATTGGCCGGTCTGGTATCGCGTAATTCGATGATTGGCACCGACCGGGAGCTGGGCGAAACGATCGAGGATGATGGCTGATGGATGGCATTCATGATCTAGGTGGTAAGGAAGGTTATGGCCCGATCGAAGTCGACGATGACGAAAGCCCGTTTCACGAGGACTGGGAAGGCCGTGAATGGGGAATTGCACAATGCGCACGCACCCCCGGGATCACCATCGACTGGTGGCGCCATTGCCGTGAACTGATC
>CAXMSP010000012.1:0-10385 GCA_964196225.1 uncultured Gammaproteobacteria bacterium
GGTTGGTGTGAGTTTCAAACTGGTTGGAGCCGAAATTAACCACAAAGTCGGTATTGTCGTAGTCCCAGTTATCGTACATACCACCCCACAGGCTCTCCTGCCCGACCCATTTAGGACCCTCACAAACCGAGGTGTGGGTGCCGATGGTATGCGATCCGAAGGCATCCATGTAATCGTGCATGATGGAGGATTGGCTGCCCTTGTGGCGGCCGTACTGGTACATGAACAACTCCGGCGTGCCGGCTGCCAGCAGCGGCTTGAGCTTGGAGGCCATCAGATCCAGCGCCTCGTCCCAGGAAATTCGCTTCCATTTACCCTCGCCGCGTGCACCGACGCGCAACATTGGGTAGAGAATACGATCCGGGAAGTAGACATGGTTAACACCTGCCTGTCCCTTGGCACAGAGTTTTCCCATAGTGCGAATCGAGTCGGGATGCCCTTCAAGCTTTACCAGGCGGCCATCCTCTACAAAACCCATCATCGCGTCACGGGTGACGCATTGCCAGCAGGCGGAAGGGATAGCCTGTCTCTCTTTGTTCGTCACCGGGGAGAAGCCCTGGCCCCCTTCTTTCAATTTGACTGTTCCGGCCAATGCGCTCTGGCTGGTTCCCAACCCCGTTGCCATTGCCGTGCCGCTAGCCGCTGCTAATTTCACAAAATTTCGACGATTTAACTTTTTCATATCAATTCCTCACTCAATTTATTCTTCACGGGGTTATGTAATCTGGTCTACAAAATGATCCAGTTTTTTCTTCTTGCGCTCGGTATATAGCGCCTTGAGCAGATTATCTGGATCGATGTAAAACACGTGTGGTCTGGTCCCCTTCTGCGCCAACAACACCTTTTCGTCCCTGGCATTGTTGTGATCGCCATCGGCCAGATTGTGTTTTTTCACCAGCTTGGACACTTCGCTTTCAGGATCGTTAAGATCGCCAAAGATACGCGCACGCCCCTGGCAGGTGTTGACGCAAGCCGGCTCCAGGCCATTGTCGAGGCGATGCACGCACATATCGCATTTATCGGCAGCCTGTTCCTTCGGATCAGCCCCTGCTTTGACAAATGGATCGAACGAACGAACGCCATAGGGGCAGGCATCTATACATTTTCCACAGCCGATGCACAGATCTTTATCGATCAAGATCAAGCCATCCGGCCGTCTATAGGTAGCACCGTGACGGTAGCGTATGGTCTTACCGTCAGCCGTTTTGAATTTGGCGCGTTTACCGGGGAACTCAGGACAGGCCGTGACACAGGGTGGAACACCGTCTTTTTCATTACCTTCGCAGTGATTACACATCAGCGGCAGGAACGCCTTGTTGGTGTTGGGGAAAGTGCCGATAGGTTGCTCCGGGATAACCGCGCTGAAACGGCCGAGAGAAACGTTATTTTCCGCTTTGCAGGCGACCGTGCAGGCCCTGCAACCGATGCAGCGCCGCAAATCCATGACCATACCCCAGCGCGGAACCTTAGCCTCCGCCGCTGCCTGGCCTAAAACCGGCGTTACCAGGGCCGCGGTGCCGACGGCTGCCGCCCCGGCGCCACCGATAAATTGACGCCGACTAAATTGTGGTGATTTAACTTTACTCATTTTTTCCTCTCCTCTTCATTTCTTCAGTTGCTTAAGGTTTGGGTTCATATAAATTCATATCCTTACTCTGACTATCTCGTCCCTTCGAGCATATCAATACTGTCTTCAAAATTTCCGAACGCGCCATCGAGAATATTGATGGCGTATTTTTTGTTATGTACGCCGTTGCCAACGCGTACGATGTTGATTAGTTCGCTGCCCCTGGCGATCATCGCCTGAGCCTGGATCATCTGCTCCTTATCGAGGCGATCACCAAGTTCTGCCAACAATTTGCGAGCTTCTGTCTCGATCTCTTCCACGTCAGCAACCTCCCTCTCGAGTAGTTGTTTCCAGTCCTCCAGCATTTTCTTATGCTGTTCGGTGTGGCATGCGGCGCAGGTATCACCGGAGGCGGTTCTGACATCGTGCCCTCGGCTCAGGGTTTTCTTTAAATGGCAACCCATGCAGTTGGTGTTCACTTTGAACATCAGGTGCGGGGCACCCGATATCTCGGCGTCAACCGGGGTGCCAGAGAGCAATAACCGCTGATACTTGTGCTGATCGACATGGCAGAGCTGGCAATCGTTGCGCACGAAATCGAGGTGGTCGGTTCGGTTCTGATGCTCAATCACGGTGTGGCAGTCAAAGCAATCGGCTTTATTGGGCACGTGTTTGTCGTGCATCAGATCGCGGTCGCGTGCGGTGGCGGCGAGCGTCTGGCTGCGGTTATGGCAGGTAAGACAACCGTTGGCGACGACGTTTCCGGTCTCAATCTCGCCACTGCCTTTGACGACCTCAAAATGGCAACCCTCACAAGCCACGCCCGATTCCTGTATGGTCTGATGGGTAATCGGTTTCTTGGTGCTCGCAGGATCGTCTGCGTCTAGCTGTCCTTGTAGAGATCGGGTAGGGATCGTATGGCAGATATCGCAGCGCGAAGCGCCCTGGTTAAAATCGATAGAAGGCCTGTTCTCATAGGAAATCTGCTTAAACTCCCCAACATCTGCCTCCACAATATCGAGTGTTGGCTTTTTCAGTTTAAGATGACACAGAAAGCAGATTTCAGCTGGCACCTCGAAATGTTTCTTTTCCGAAGTTTTGAAGTGACAGGTATCGCAGGTAATTTCATGACCATCCAGCGCCTTTTCGGTAAAGTGAACTTCGTGCTTGAAACGTATCTTGTCGGTGTATTGAATTTCCTTTTGCGCCACGGTTTCACGGTTATGGCAACCGGACTGTAGGCAGGCGCCATCCTTGATTACCGGGCGTATGGGTAGCGGTGCGTCTCTATCGTAAAGATAGGCAGCGAGATGGCGTAGACCTTCGTATTTGGCCTTGAGAGAACCGTGCTCACCAGGCAGAAAATGGCAATCGACGCACTCTGCCTGCATCCCGTCCGGGTTGTTGGATTCATGATGATAATTAGCCTGCCAGGCTTCGTACTGTTCGGTCATAGTGTGGCAACTACCGCCGCAAAACGAGGATTGCGCGGTGTAATACTCGGTGCCGCCCCATGCTACTAAACCAAACATTGTTATCCCGATAAAAGTTAATATTACAAGTCGGGGGGTGGATCTAGCTTCCATCACCCGCGACCTTGATTACTACTTTTTAAGGCAAAAGTATTTGCCATATTAATCTTTACCTAATTCAAAGATGTGCCTAAGAGCATCTGCAAGGATCAAGCCAAAGCCCTATTTGCTTGATATAGTTCACAATTAAAAAGCTGGAGGCTGAAAATTCCTTCAATCGGTTACCCCGCGGTAACATTTTCGACGCAGGCGTAACCTTTTGAATTATTACCCTGATTTCAATGGTTTAGAAAAATAACACCAAAGCAGGTGTTACCAGTTGGTAACAATCGGCAAACGGAATCAAAGATAAAATCACAAGTCACTTCACTCTTGGCAAAAAAAGTGTAAGGTTTGCTTTAGCTGGGTGCTCGAGACGAACCAGGGCTCAACATCAGCTAGTGTAAAAAACGTCCTTGCCATCCATTCGGTCGGGATTACTGAAGCATTAGGAAGTGATGGTCGGTTTCGGTATTTGTGCGCTAATGGGAGGAGAAACTTTGACTCCCGATGATGTTTCGTTAACGGTTAGTCTTGACCCTGAGGATTTATTTTAAAAAGAGGGTCATAGTGCGATTAATCTATTTGCTATTGCTTTTCTGGATCACGCCGATCTATGCCGCTGACAGCGAACCGCCTATTCGCTTTGGTTTGACCGCGGTCGTGGTCACCGAAAATCTAAGATTCCTTGACCAGTGGAGCCAGTACCTCGAGCGCAAAACGGGCCGTAAGGTCGAGCTGGTGCTGAGAAAATCATATCGCGAGGTAATGGATTTACTGGACTCCGGTAACATTGATTTCGCCTGGATTTGCGGCTTTCCTTACATCCAGTCGAGGGAGCCGGAGTCCATTCAATTACTGACGGTACCGGTTTACCGCGGGGAACCTCGTTACCATTCTTATATCATTGTCCCCGAGAGCAGCCCCTATCAGCATTTTGACGAACTGAAAGGCAAAGTCTTTGCGTTTTCCGACCCGGATTCAAATTCCGGCTTTCTTTATCCGCTATCATTGGTGGTCGCAAAGGATGAAAAACCTGAAACCTTTTTCCGCCAGACTTTTTTCACTTTCAATCACGCCGAAACGGTGCAAGCCGTTTCCGATCAGTTTGCCGACGGCGCAGCCGTAGACTCGTACATATGGGAGTACCTGGCCATCTTCAGGCCGGAGATTACCAGCAAGACCCGGATAATAAAAAAGTCTCCAAGCTTTGGCTTCCCACCGATCGTCTCTCGCTTGGGGGTAAACCCCGCCCTGGTCGAGGTGATGAAAAACACACTGGAAGATATGAATCAGGATGTTGCTGGCAAGGCGTTGCTAGCACAACTCAAGCTGGATGGCTTCGGTTCTTACCCGGATTCGCTGTTCAATGGAATACGCGCCATCGCCAACCAGATCAAATCCGTCGATTCTAGTTTCACCGCGCTAACCTATTAAGCACATCGCAGAAATGCCAAACTTTAATCCGAAAACCTGGCCCCTGGCGATCAAGCTGCCACTGACGATTACCGCCGTTGTGACTATTGTGGGATTCATGATCGGTAGTGTCATGGTATTGCAGGACTGGAAGCGCTCGCACGAAGAACTTGGCGAAAAAGCGCTACTGTTATCCGAATCCGTTGCCATCACCACGCCAAAAGATATGCTGCGCAGGGATTACTGGGCACTTTACCTGAGCCTGAAGAATATGCGTTCCCGCAAGCAGGAAATCATTACCGCGATGATCCTCGATACCAACGGCATAATTCAGGCGCATCTTCACCCCGCCGACAACCCGATGGGACTCGAGTTTCAACCCCCAAACAGCACCGAACAAGATCTGTTTGAACAGGCAATGACCGCCCGAAAACCTGTTGTGATAAGTCGGGGCGGCTATAGCCGGACCGGCTTTCAGGAGGGTGTCGTGCCGCTGTTTTCCGACCAGAAATACCTGGGCGTGGTCCGGGTGCGCTTATCGGTCGCCCAATTATATGGAGAATCGATAGATTCCGCGTTCCTGGTGCTCGCCCTGGTGCTGATTTTCGTCGTCATCGGCAGCACGCTCGGGGCCGTTGTTTCCAGGCGCATGGTAGAACCGCTGACGGCGGTTACCCAGGGGCTCGAAGCGGTGGGACGCGGCGAAATGACCGACTTTGCACCGGTACCGGTCAGAGAAAGAGATGAGATCGGACGCCTGAGCGCCACCTTTAACCAGATCATGGCGGAGCTGGCAGAAAAAAAGATGCTTGAAGAAGAAATCGCAATGAGCGAGAAACTGGTCGCTCTGGGTCGTATTACCGCCGGCGTTGCACACGAGGTTAACAACCCGCTGGCAGGCCTGCTTAACTGTATCGATACATTACGCCAGCATCCGGACGATAAAGAATTGATCGATCGTTACCTGCCGGTCATCGACCAGGGCCTGCACCGGATCAAGGATATCGTGCATAACCTGCTGGTGGGGCTGAAGATCGAAGAAGGCGACGAAATTGAAAGCATCGACCAGATCGATAAGTTGCACGATCTGCTCGCCGCCGAAATAGGCGACAGGGATATTCAGATCATATGGGAAAATAACGCCGACAAGGATCTGCAAATACCCGGCAAGCTTGAACAAATTGTCTTCAACCTGCTCAAAAACGCGATCGAGGTGCTGCCCGACGGCGGTACCGTTGCCTTCAAAATGTATTTCAATGGGACGAATCTGAATATCGAGATCAGCGACAATGGTCCCGGTATTCCATCCGGTATCAGAAACCAGTTATTCGATCCTTTTTTTACCACCAAAACCAATGGCACCGGCCTCGGCTTGTGGGTGGTTTATCGCCTTACCCAGAACCTGGAAGGCATAATCGAAGTGCAGAGTGAGCAAGGTCAGGGCGCCACATTTCATGTTTCGATACCGGTTAAAACCACAAAGGCAGCCTGATGCAAAATGAGCCGGATCAGGATTTGGACAAAGACGACTTCAGTGACTACCGCGTGCTACTGGTCGAGGATGATGAAATCATGCGCCTTTCGCTGGAAGACAGATTAAGACTTGAAAACATCCCAGTGCAGGCGGTGGCCGACCTATCCGGCGCCAGGAAGGAACTTGAAAAAGGTGAAATCGACCTGGTGGTTACCGATATCCGCTTGCCGGATGGAACCGGCATTGAACTGTTTAGCGATATCTCGAATCGCTTCCCCGGAATTCCGGTGATCCTGATGACTGCCTTCGGCGACATCTCAGACGCAGTTACTCTGGTTCAGGCCGGGGCTCTCGATTACCTCACCAAACCTTTTGATATCAGAGATTTTATTGGCAAGATAGAGCGTCATCTGTCGCGTATCGCCGATGCTCAGCTAGCGCTGGACAGTACTGCTGGCGAGACCAGCTTCAAGGCCGGCAGCGGACGCCTTGGTAAAAGCCCCGTGATGCGCAGGGTCGAAAAGCTGGTGGCCCGCCTCCGCGAAAGTGACAGTTCGGTACTGATAACCGGTGAGTCCGGTGTCGGTAAAGAGGTAGTCGCCAGCCTGATTCACCATAACAGCATGCGCAAACACGGGCCCATGGTGAAAGTAAATTGCGCCGCGCTGTCGCCCACGCTGATTGAAAGTGAACTTTTTGGTCACGAGAAAGGCGCGTTTACCGGAGCGGCAAAACAGCGCATCGGACGCTTCGAACAGGCCCAGGGAGGAACCATCTTTCTTGATGAAATCGCCGAGGTATCGCCTGAAATTCAGGTCAAACTGCTGCGCGTCCTGCAAGAACGCGAAATTGAACGCGTTGGTGGTGTGGAACCGATTAGCCTGGATGTCAGAGTCATTGCGGCAACCCAGGTAGATCTGAACGAATCCATCAAAAATCACCAGTTCAGGTCAGACCTTTACTGGCGTCTCAATGTAATTCATATGAACATCCCGCCCCTACGGGAACGTCGCGAAGATATCGTTTATCTGGCCAGATTATTCGTCACCGAGCAGGTGGCCAGAACGGTAAGCGCGATAAAGGGATTATCCAGGGACGCGGAACTGCAGCTCCAGTCCATGTTATTTCCAGGCAATGTGCGCGAGCTCAGAAATATCATCGAAAGAGCGGTCGCGTTATGCGACGCCCCCTGGATCACTCCCGCTGAATTGTTACTCGAGGCCGACGACCGCGATGAAGCCAGCACAGCAACGCTGAGGGAATCTATCGAAGACGCTGAACGAAAAGCCATACTCAAGGCATTAATGGAAAATGATCACAAAATTAACCAGGCCGCAGCTGCGCTCGGGATTTCCCGCAAAAATCTCTGGGAAAAGATGAAGCGCTACAATATTGATAAATAGCAAGCCACGGCAGGTTCTCTACTACAGTCTTAAAGTTGGCAGGTAAATATTTGTTATTCGGATGTGGGTACTGTAATGAACCGTAGTGAATTACTTCGGGAATTTGAATTTTTAAAGTAATTGGTGTCCATGTAAACGCCACCCTATACCCGCGGCTATTTGCCGAATATTTAAATTAGCCTGATTTTTCCTTATATTTTAAATTCAGGTTTTTTAAAACAAGCTAAGATTTAATTCAGAGTCCAGTTCTGCAATACACCGACGTCGATGAGATAGCCTCTGAATTCTACGACCACACCGGTTGGCGTAATTTCGTGCAGATAAATCTCGTCGACGATCCGTTGCCCTTTCATCACCGGGCGTTCTCCGTCGACGAACACAACGCTCGACTCAGGATTGCTCGAGTAGAGATGACCGGAAAAGACTACGGTCGGTAAATCTCTTCGCACATCACTCGGCAATTCCCTGATGCTGGAGACAAAGGGCTGAATTATAATGCTGTCCTGGAGGACTAGTTGACCTTCTGCAGGTTGTGTAGAGCGCGCCTTATTCGATAATGTTTCCGGCTCAACGCGTACCCATGCCGCGGTATCATCGTCGGCCTGCACTGTTTTGGGTTCTGATCGAGCCGTTTCCGGTTGGTTCGGGAGGTCTGTCGTTGTTTCACTGGAGTCAATCAGGATAATCCCCGCTTGCTCGGCCGCCAATTGTTTCGTCAAATCTGTGTTATCGACTGCCGCGACTTCGTCGGGAATGGCTGGACTGCTCACGCCCGCAACCGATGTTGTCTGATCAAGCGAGGTTACCTCAGCCGTTGCGATGACATTTTCATCGCGCTGGGAAGTGGTATCAATCTGCTTCGACGAGAACCAGTCGAAAGAATTCTTCTCCGGCTGCATCCAGATCGCGAGCACTATTACGTTCAACAATAAGGCACCGACCAGCAGATAAGGCAGGAGACGCCGCGGTTGCTGCGGGCTTCCTAGCGGGAATGCCAACACCTGTGCCCCCGGTACTTCCTGCTCTTGCCGCTCCTGTTCCGATTTCGCAATCGCATCGAGAATGAATGACATATCAGCCTTCTCCTGTTTGACTGAGTCGGGGAACCGATGGGTCGTTTAGTGAATTCAAATGGATTAATGTTTGCCGACCTGCGATACCGTCGGCTATCAGGCCACGACGACGCTGAAAGGCACGAACCGCGTCGATGACCTCTGCATTATAATCGTTCTTCACCCTCACCGATTTGATACCCGCAGCGATCAGGTTCTTCGTCAACCAGGTGACGCCTGAGCTGCGGCTGCCGGGTCTGATGATGGTATAGCCAAGCGGTGCAACACGCCAAAGTATCTGATATTGCCCTTGCCAGTGCGCTTCCAGATCCGGAACTGCTACCGTTTCGACACCGTGAGCGAAAGCCAGCGTTGCCAGATCATCGTTCAGGGCGAGCAGTGTCGCCTGATACTGTCGGCCCAGGTTATCCACCAGTGTGAGGATTGCCGGGCGGTCGTGACTGGCCAGGCTACCCAGATTGCCAACGCCTGAGTAACAGCGCAGACCTCGGGTAATAGCCTGTCTGCAAGGATCGGTATTACCGGTATCCAGTGGTATGTTCCATTGTTTAAACTGAGCCATCTGTGCAGCCGCCAATGCGTCGTCCCTGGCAACCGCCTGATCAGGCCACTTCGGCAAATCGAGCGCTGATTTTCTGGTCTCGCCAGGTATCGACTCAATCGTCATTTTCTCCGATGCATCCTGTTTCACGTCAACCGAGTTCTCGGAGACAAGGCCTGACGATATTTCGGCTGACTGCTGCGCTAGCATCTTTGATGCTTCCTGGCTGTTGTCATACAACAGCACCGCTGCGGCCGCTACTCCAACCAGAAATACTGAAGTGAAAATCGCCCCCGGCAATAACCATCCGGGTTGACTCGGTCGTCCCAGCACCTCCTTTGCCGCCTTGTTAAGTATCGATCCGTTTACCCTGCGCTGCGACTTCACATAAGCCCCCAGCATTGCCCGATCACATATGACGTTGATCAAGCGTGGTATGCCGCCTGTCTTGTTGTAAAGTTTGGCGAGTACTCCCGTGGTAAATATTGGTTTTCGTCGTCCAGCCACTGCCAGGCGATGCGATACATAGGCACCGATCTCTGAGCGAAGCAACGGGCGTAAGTGGTATCTCGCCGTAATACGTTGTTCTACCTGTTTGAGTTCCGGCCGCGATAACATCGTCGCCAGCTCCGGTTGCCCGAGCAGAATAATACGCACCAGCTTGCGCTCATTGGTTTCGAGATTGGTTAACAGGCGCAGTTGCTCAAGCACATCGATGCTGAGATTTTGCGCTTCGTCAATGATAATTACCGTCTTTTGCCCATTCGCGTGGCGTTCGAGTAGATGGCGATTAATCGCATCGACAAATGTTTTGACACTGCAGTCATGTCGTGGGTAGGCAATACCGAGCTCGTCACAAATGCTGCTCAACATCTCGATCTCCGAGACTTTGGGATTGAGAATAAACGCAACCTCAGTGTTTTCGGGTAACTGCTCGAGCAGGCATCGGCACACCGTGGTTTTACCGGTACCTACTTCGCCGGTAAGTAAGACGAAACCACTGTCACTACGGACTCCGTATAACAGGTGCGCCAGCGCCTCCCGATGGCGAGCACTCATATACAGGAAGCGTGGATTAGCTGCGATTGAAAAAGGTTCTTCCGTTAACCCGAAATATTTAGTGTACATGTCGGTCAGTTTTAGATGCGGCTGTGATTATAACTGGGAGTACAGTCGGAACAAAGGGCCTTTTTCGGGAGATCAGGACATCTGCGTATAGTTTCTGCACACAGACACACGGGGGACAGGTCTAACAATCCAATATTTCAGAATACTAGAAAATAGAATCTCATGTTGAAGAATATGGAACTCCAGGTCAGACATAGTTTTATCTCTCCTCC
>CAXMSP010000013.1:0-22867 GCA_964196225.1 uncultured Gammaproteobacteria bacterium
AGCCCTGGCGAACAGTGCGCAAGACCTGCGACAGGATAATAAACTCAGGCGCGAAGAACCGGTCGGGAACAGCCGGGTGGTGCAGAATCTGAAGCAGAATATGCTGGATTTAGGCAGTTCAAATCAGGCGGTCTTCTTGACTGGCCCTTACGGCAGTGGCAGTCGTATCTGGGCCGATTATCTCAGCGCGTCCGCGGGCGGCATGGATGTTTTCGATACCAACCGGGAACTCCGCAATTATCTGCCCTTAAAAGCCAACCTCTACATCGAGGATATCTGTGATCTCAGTCTCGAGCAGCAGGCCAAACTTCACGACGCCATCGAGTTCGCGAATCGAGAATCGAGATTCCGTTTCATTATCTCAAGTCGATTTGATTACCAGGAACTGAAAAACAATGCCCAGGTTGATCCACGTATGGCGGCTATGTGGATGGACGCAATTTTAATACCGTCTCTGGACGATCATATCGAGGATATTCCCGAACTGCTGGAATACTATGTCAATTGGTATAGTGATCATGAACAATTACCCTATCGGCATTTTGATGTTGCGGCACAAAACCTGTTGCGTAATCATCGCTGGTCTGGCGATATCAACCAGCTAAAACAGTTTGTTAAGGCAATTCTGGAAAATGGCGATACAGAGAATATTGATCTGCTGGAAATCGAAGATAGGCTGAGCCTGGTTACGACGAACGCTGACCTGGATCCGGATAACAAAATGCAGATCACAATCGATATGAATCTTGATCTAAGGGAAGCGAGAGAAGCGTTCGAACGCGAATACCTGTCCCGGCATCTGGCGCTCAGTGACAATAATATGTCAGAGCTGGCACGCCGGGTTGGGCAGGAGAGAACGCACCTGTATCGCAAGCTGAAATCACTGGGACTACAAACCAAAAAACAATAACAAACCATGAATATAATCATCTTAGGCGCCGGGCAGGTAGGTTCGACGGTAGCGACTGAACTTGCCAAGGAAGAGAGCAACGAAATCACGGTCGTCGATACCAATCAGCAAATTCTCTCTGAATTACAGGACCGACTCGATCTGCGCACCATTTGTGGTAACGGTTCTTACCCGGGGTTGCTCGAAGATGCCGGTGCCGACGATGCCGACATGCTGATAGCCCTGACCAATAGCGATGAAATCAACATGATTGCCTGCCAGGTGGCATCCTCGCTTTTCCATACGCCTACCAAGATTGCACGCATACGTTCGCCAGAGTACCTGGGCCGCCCCGGCCTGTTTGCCGAGGACTCAATCCCGGTCGATTTCATGATCAGCCCTGAATCGCTGGTGACAGAATATATCTACCACTTAATCGAACATCCAAGCGCCTTGCAGGTGCTCGATTTTGCCGGGGGCAGGGCACAACTGGTCGCGGTCAAAGCCTATGACGATGGTTTGATGGTAGGACGTGAGCTAAAAACCATGAATGATGTCGTGCCCGGTGTCGATATGCGGGTAGCGGCAATATTTCGTGGTGGCGAGTCGATTCAGCCCTCCGCCGAGTGTGTGATCGAAGTCGACGACGAGGTATTCTTCCTTGCCGCACGCGAACACATACCGACCGTTATTTCCGAAATACGTAAGCTTGAAAAACCCAATAAGCGCATCATGCTGGCCGGTGGCGGCAATATTGGCGGCCAGCTTGCGGCATTGATGGAAAAAAATTATCAGGTCAAGGTGATCGAGACCAATCCGGCACGTACGCGCGAATTATCAGCGGTACTGGATTCAACCATCGTCTTGCTGGGAGATGCCGCCAACCCGGATCTGCTGATCGAGGAAAACATCGAAAGCATGGACGTTTTCTGTGCGCTCACCAATGATGACGAGGCCAATATCCTGTCCTCAATGCTTGCCAAACGTATGGGCGCCAAAAAGGTTATGTCATTGATCAATCGGGCAGCCTATGTTGACCTGGTCGAAAGCGGATTGATCGATATCGCGATCTCACCACACCAGGTCACCATTGGTGCGTTGCTTGCGCATATACGTCGCGGTGACGTAGTAGCCGTGCATGCCTTGCGTCGTGGCTCGGCCGAAGCCATTGAGGCTATTGCCCATGGTGACAAGACATCTTCGCGGGTCGTAGGTCGGCCGATTGAGGAAATCAAGCTGCCCGAAGGTGCCCGCATAAGTGCTATCGTACGCGGTGACGATGTCATTATTGCCCACCACGATACCGTGATCGAATCCGAGGACCACGTAATCCTGTTCTTGACCGATAAAAAGAAGATCAAGGCCGTGGAAAAGCTGTTCCAGGTCGGTATCACTTATTTCTAAACACTGGCTGGTCATTTAAATGCAGCTTCTGGTAATACAACGCATTTTCGGCTTACTGATGATGGTATTCAGCAGTACCTTGCTGCCGCCGCTAGCTACCGGTCTGATCTATGGCGATGGCGCGGTGCTGCCGTTTGTCGAAGCTTTTGTGTTAACCCTGGCTTTCGGGTTTTTACTGTATCTTCCGGTACGGAATCAGAAAAAAGAATTGCGCCTGCGTGACGGCTTCCTGGTCGTGGTGTTGTTCTGGTCCGTGTTGGGAGTTGCCGGTGGCCTGCCGATATACCTGTCCGGGATTTACGACATTTCGGTTACCGATGCGATTTTCGAATCGATTTCCGGGATTACCACCACCGGTGCTACGGTCATTGTCGGTATCGATAATATGCCACACTCACTATTGCTGTACCGCCAGGAACTGCAATGGCTGGGTGGTATGGGGATCATCGTGCTGGCGGTCGCTGTGTTACCGATGCTGGGGGTTGGAGGTATGCAGTTGTTTCGTGCTGAAACTCCGGGCCCGGTAAAGGACACCAAACTCACCCCGCGTATTACTGAAACGGCAAAAGCCCTTTGGTATATCTATCTTGGTCTTACCGTGCTTTGCTGCCTTGCATACTGGATGGCGGGCATGTCTTTTTTTGATGCGATGTCGCATTCCTTTTCGACGGTCGCGATCGGTGGATTTTCCACCCATGACGCTAGCATCGGCTATTTCGACAGCACCGCCATTCAATTCATCGCGATTGTTTTCATGCTGCTTTCGGGGGTTAATTTTGCCATCCATTTCATTGCATTCCGGAATCGCTCGTTGAGGCCCTACCAACGTGATGCCGAATTTCGCACCTACGTCCTGGTGCTGTTTATCGTCAGCATCATTACCATTGGTTATCTGCAGTTCATGCACACTTTCGATTCGACCACAGAATCGATTATCGAGGGATTGTTCCAGGTCGTGTCGATCGGTACAACGACCGGTTTTACCACGGCTGAATATTATAGTTGGCCTGGGTTCCTGCCCGTTTTGCTGCTCTATGTAAGCTTTATCGGCGGTTGCTCGGGATCTACCGGGGGTGGCATCAAGGTCATTCGCATCCTGCTACTGGTTAAGCAGGGTGTGCGGGAGTTAAGGCGCCTGGTGCACCCGAATGCGGAATTCCCGGTCAAGATTGGCAAAAAGCTAATGCCTGAGAAGGTCATCGAAGCGGTATGGGGTTTTTTTGCAGCCTATTTCGCGATTTCTGCGCTGATGATCCTGTTGCTGATGGCAACCGGGTTGAACCAGGAAACCGCATTTTCCGCGGTTGCTGCCTGTCTTAATAATCTGGGTCCCGGTCTCGGCGATGTTGGCAGGAATTTTTCGTCGATTAACGATCCCGCGAAATGGATTCTTTGCATGGCGATGCTGCTCGGGCGACTTGAAATATTCACCCTGCTGGTTTTGTTTACGCCCGCGTTCTGGAAAAAGTAAGACGATGAACCAGAATAGTCACGAAGTTGATCTCAGCGCTCTGGAACGGCCCAGCCTGGAAAAGATTGAGCGCAAAATCCGCAGTAACGTGGGCCGCGCGATTAGCGATTTCAACATGATCGAAGACGGTGACCGCATCATGGTATGCCTCTCGGGTGGCGCCGATAGTTACAGTTTGCTCGATATTTTACTGACTTTACAAAAAGCCGCGCCGATTCAGTTCGAACTGATAGCGGTAAACCTGGATCAGAAACAACCCGGTTTTCCCGAACGCGTGTTACCGGATTACCTGAAAGCGTTGGGGGTCGAATTCAGGATCGTTGAGGAGGATACCTATAGTGTCGTCAAGCGCCTGGTTCCCGAGGGTAAGACCACTTGCTCGCTGTGCTCGAGATTGCGCCGCGGTGTGCTTTACAACGTAGCGGCTGAACTGGGTGCCAGTAAGATAGCACTCGGTCACCATGCGGACGACATAGTTGAAACTCTGTTTCTAAACATGTTTTTTAACAGCCGGTTAAAGGCGATGCCGGCAAAGCTGAAGAGTGACGATCAACGAAATGTCGTGATACGGCCGCTGGCTTATGTGCGTGAGAATCTGATTAAACAGTATGCGGCGCTGCGTGAATTCCCCATTATTCCCTGCAACCTGTGTGGCTCTCAAACCGGGTTACAGCGCCAGGCGATCAAATCCATGCTGCAGCAGTGGGATGATGCACATCCAGGACGCGTTGACAATATCGTCAGCTCGCTGTGCAAGGTCACACCCTCGCATTTACTCGATGGCGACCTGTTCGATTTCCACAATCTGAAGCAGTCCGACGATTGATCTCGGCCGATGGGAACTGTTATTGAATGCTGCCTGGAGTGACAGAAAAAAAGAGACCCGGCTAATTCCTGGCCAGGCCTAGGGTACTTCGAGGAGAGAAAAACCAGCTTAAATAATACGGTGTTCCCTGTTAGAGCATTGTCGCGCTGTGGATGTCTTCCCTGCCTGTCGACCACTCCCTTTGTCGTGATAGTATATTGGCACGACAGGCGCTGGACTGAAATCGCAGTCAGGCTGTGCAGTTGTCAGTATTGAGCTCTCATTCGTGTAGGACTGGTCCTACATCAACCAACCGGAGATTCGCAACGCGCATGTTATACCCCGCCATACAGCCCTTTAAAACCTGGCGTTTTCCAGTTTCTGATCTGCACACCTTATATATAGAAGAATGTGGTAACCCTGACGGTGTGCCGGTGGTTTTCCTGCACGGGGGACCCGGTGGCTCATGCGAACCCGGGCATCGGCGCTTCTTCAATCCCGAGGCATACCGAATCATACTTTTTGATCAACGCGGCAGTGGCAAATCGAGACCCCACGCCAGTCTCGAGGACAATACCACCTGGGATCTCGTGGCCGACCTGGAGAAAATTCGCGAATCCCTGGAAATCAAGAGGTGGGTTGTGTTTGGAGGTTCATGGGGTTCAACCCTGGCGCTGGCCTATGCCCAATCCCACCCGAAGCAGGTGTTGGGATTAATTTTACGCGGTATATTTTTAGGTCGCGACGAAGATGTTAACTGGTTTTTTAATGGCGAGGCCGCGCGTATCTTCCCGGAGGCCTGGGAACATTTTATCGAGCCGATCCCGGTGCAGGAACGGGGAGATATTATTGCAGCCTATTACCAGCGGCTGACCAGCAACAATGAAATTGTGCGCATGGGTGCTGCCAAGGCCTGGTCAATCTGGGAGGGGTCATCGGTGACTTTACTGCCCGATAAAAACGTTGTTGACCATTTTAGCGACCCGCATATTGCGCTAAGCATTGCTCGGATTGAATGCCATTTTTTTTGTAACAACTGTTTTCTGAGGCCGAACCAGTTGATCGAAGACATGGCGAGGATTAGCCATATTCCCGGATACATCGTGCATGGGCGTTACGACATGGTATGCCCGATCGATCAGGCAATTCTGCTGAAGCAACACTGGGAAGAAGCCAGGCTCAAGGTTATCGATGATGCCGGCCACGCGGTAACCGAGAAGGGAATATCGAATGCCCTGGTCGAGAGCTGCGATTCAATGCTGGAAATTCTGGATTGATTACCCTGTTGCAGCGTGTCAGCGAAGCACGGGTTGATGTCGCCGAAGCAACAATAGCCCAGATTGGGCGGGGTATCCTGGTGCTGGTCGGAGTACAGGCTGATGATGACGAGTCGCGCGCCCGCTATTTCGTCGATCGAATGCTGAATTACTGTGTCTTTGCAGACCCTGACGGCAAGATGAACCTGTCGCTGATCGATATCGAGGGCGGGCTGTTGCTGGCGCCCCAGTTTACGCTGGCAGCCAATACAAAGAAGGGGCGACGCCCAAGTTTTACCTCCGCCGCAAGCCCGCAGCATGGTAAACGAATCTTCGATGCCATGATCGAGTATGCGCGTGCGGGTTATGACCCGGTTGCCTGCGGACAGTTTGGTGCCGATATGAAGGTCCATCTGGTCAATGATGGTCCGGTAACTTTTATCCTCGATTAAGTCAGGGTGGAAGGTTACCGATTAAGGCTCGAATTTACCCACGATGTCGATTATCATCAGCAGCCTCTCAAAACCTGCCTGAATGGGTAAAAGATGTCAGACCGTAGTGCAAAAGTCAGTCGCAAAACACTGGAAACCCAGATCAGTGTTGTGCTTAACCTCGACGGACAGGGAAACTCGAGTTTCGATACCGGGATTCCGTTCCTCGAGCATATGCTTGAGCAAATAGCCCGTCACGGCTCGTTTGACCTGGAAATATCTGCCACTGGAGATCTGGATATCGATGACCACCATACCGTCGAGGATATCGGCATAACTCTCGGCCAGGCATTTAAGGAAGCGCTCGCGGATAAAAAGGGGATCATGCGTTACGGCCATGCCTATGTGCCATTGGATGAAGCTTTGTCGCGGGTCGTAATCGATTTTTCAGGCCGTCCCGGGATTGAGTACCGGGTCAAATTTTCTCGACCCCGTATCGGCCAGTTCGATGTCGACCTTATTCACGAGTTCTTCCAGGGCTTTGTTAATCATGCACCTGCGACACTACACATCGATAACCTCGCCGGTCAAAATGCGCACCACATTGCGGAGACCATGTTTAAGGCTTTTGGTCGCGCATTACGCTTTGCCGTTTCCAAAGACGAACGCATGCAGGGTGTGATTCCTTCGACCAAAGGATCGCTCTAGCTCATGCAGAAAATTGCCGTGGTCGATTACGGCATGGGCAATCTCCGGTCGGTCGTTAACGCACTGCAAGTCGTTGCGGACGACCGTGACCAGGTAATTTTAACCTCTGACCCGCAGCAGGTACTGGCAGCCGACCGCGTCGTGTTTCCGGGGCAGGGCGCCGCGGGTGACTGTATGCGTGCCATCGATGAATATGGTCTGCGTGAATCAATCATGGTTGCCGCGCGGCAACGCCCCTTCCTCGGTATCTGCATGGGTATGCAGGTGCTGATAGAACATAGCGAAGAAAACCAGGGCACCGCATGTCTCGGGATTTTCAAGGGAAAGGTAAAGTATTTTGGTGATGGCCATAAGGACCAAAGCGGCGTTAAACTAAAGGTTCCGCATATGGGCTGGAATCGCGTGACACAAACCCAATCACATCCTCTTTGGCATTCGATAGCTGATGGCAGCAGATTTTACTTCGTGCACAGTTATTATCTCGAGGTTGAAGCGCCGGACCTGGCGGCAGGTGTTACCGATTATGGCTTCAGTTTCACCAGTGCGATCGCACGGGATAACCTGTTCGCGTTGCAATGTCACCCTGAAAAAAGCGCGGATGCGGGCCTGCAGTTGTTGCGTAATTTTGTCAACTGGGATGGTCAGTCATGATTTTGATTCCGGCGATTGATTTAAAGCAAGGTCATTGCGTGCGGCTGCGCCAGGGCAACATGGACGACAGCACCGTGTTTTCCGAGGATCCGGTAGCGATGGCAGGCAAATGGGTGGATCAAGGTTGCAGTCGACTTCACCTGGTTGATCTTGATGGCGCCTTCGAAGGTGAGCCGGTTAATGCAGATGTCATTGAGGAAATCTGTAACTCCTTTCCCGACCTGCCGGTTCAAATTGGTGGTGGCATTCGTAATACCGCTACCGTTGAGTCATATATCGAAGCCGGGGTCAGTTATGTCATTATCGGCACCATGGCGGTAAAACGCCCCGAATTCATTACCCAGCTATGTGCCGAGTTTCCGGGTAACGTGATCGTTGGTATCGATGCCAAAGATGGCATGGTGGCAGTCCATGGCTGGGCTGAGAATTCGGATCACAGTGCGCAGGAATTGGCACTGCGCTTTGAAGATCAGGGCGTCGCAGCCATTGTTTATACCGATATCAACCGTGATGGCATGATGCAGGGCGTTAATGTCGAAGCCACACGACAGCTGGCCGAGTCAGTCAGCGTTCCGGTCATCGCCTCGGGGGGTGTCACCGACATGGAATGCATTGTCGAGCTTAACGCTGTCAAGGATTCAGGCATCGAGGGCGTCATCATTGGCCGCGCACTGTATGAGCGTACCATCAGCCTTACCGAGGCGCAGGCCTATATTGATCAGAATTAATCTGATCCTGCTCAAATGTCGCTAGCAAAACGTATTATCCCCTGTCTCGATGTCGACAACGGCCGTGTGGTTAAAGGTGTCAGATTTGTCGAAATCCGTGATGCCGGCGATCCGGTTGAAAATGCACGTCGCTATAATCTTGAAGGGGCTGACGAATTGACTTTTCTCGATATCACCGCGAGTTCGGATGACCGTGAAACCATGGTGCACGTGGTCGAGGATGTAGCGCGTGAGGTTTTCATCCCGTTGACGGTGGGTGGTGGAATCCGTGAGTTAGCGGATATCCGGCGCATGCTGAACGCCGGGGCCGACAAGGTCAGCATCAATACTGCGGCTGTGTTCAATCCCGAGTTTGTTGCCGCCGCGGCAGACAAGTTTGGCTCGCAATGTATCGTTGTCGCGGTCGATGCGAAACGGGTCAGTGCCGAGAGTGAATTGGGACGCTGGGAGATTTTTACCCATGGTGGTCGTAAACCTACTGGTATCGATACGCTAGAATGGGTGCAAAAAATGGACGCTTACGGGGCCGGCGAAATTCTTTTGACCAGTATGGATCGTGATGGTACTAAAATTGGCTTTGATAACGAGTTAACCCGACAGGTTTCAGAAGTGGTGAGGGTTCCGGTGATTGCATCCGGTGGCGTCGGTAATTTGCAGCACCTGGCAGATGGTATCCTGGAAGGTAAAGCCGACGCGGTCCTCGCGGCGAGTATTTTTCATTTTGGCGAATATCGGATCAGCGAAGCCAAGGCATTTATGCGAGCCCAGGGAATTGAGGTGCGGGATGACTGACTGGATTGACAAGCTCGAGTGGAATAGCGATGGCCTGGTACCAGCAATAGCCCAGGATTATCAAACTGGCGAAGTATTGATGCTGGCATGGATGAATCGTGAAGCGCTGCAACTGAGCAGTGAGCAGGGTCGCGCGGTATACTGGTCGAGATCGCGCCAAAAGCTCTGGTTTAAGGGCGAAGAGTCGGGTCACGTCCAGCAATTACACGAAATTCGTGTCGATTGCGATGCGGATGTGGTGTTAATGCAGGTCGAACAGATCGGTGGAATTGCCTGTCATACGGGTCGACGGCGCTGTTTCTTTCGTGTTCTAAAGGATGGAGAATGGCAAATCGATGAAGAAATTATCAAAAATCCAGACGAGATTTATCTATGAGTGATGATATACTCCTGCGCCTGATGACAGTACTGGCATCGAGAAAAGATGCGGACCCCGAATCCTCTTACGTGGCGGGTTTGTATCATAAAGGACTCGATTCCATATTGAAGAAAATCGGTGAAGAGTCAGCTGAAACAATCATTGCAGCAAAATCAGGCGATAAACAGCAAATTGTTTATGAGACTGCGGACCTTTGGTTCCACTGCATGGTGATGCTGGCACAACAGAATTTAGATGCTAGGCTAGTACTCGAAGAACTGGAGCGTCGATTCGGCGTTTCTGGTATCGACGAAAAAGCCGCACGTGAACAGAATAAATGAGGTGAAAGATGGGTTTTGGTGGAATTAGTATCTGGTCGCTGTTATTGATCCTGGCGATCGTGATCTTGTTGTTTGGCACCAAGAAGCTGCGTAATGTCGGCGGAGATCTGGGTGGCGCAATCAGGAGTTTCAAAAAATCGGTTAAAGACGAGGAAGTCGGGAAGGACGAGGCGGAGCCCGAGAGCCAGATTATCGAAGGCAAGGTGAAAGAAGAAGACAAGGTTTAAGCCACTTTTGAGCTGGTTTCTTCTTATTCGAGCTGACAAAAAATAATATGTTTGACATGGGCTTCACCGAGATGATGCTGATTGGCATCGTCGCGCTAATTGTTATTGGTCCCGAACGTCTGCCAGGAGTAGCGCGCACTGCAGGCAAGTACTTTGGTCGACTGAAGCGATTCATGACCAGTGTAAAGGCTGATGTCGAACAGGAATTGCACGCCGATGAATTACGCAAGATTCTTGCTGATCAGCAACGCGAGCTGGATACCATAAAAGACTCCATGAATGTTGCGGGCAAGGCATTCGAAAAAGAAGTCAATGACGTCGGCGCTGCCGGAGAGTCGCTTGCGGAAAGTCTCGACGAAACCCCTTCAATCCCCGAGCAAAGCAGCCCACCAGACACAGTCGAACCTAAATCCACTCCCAAGCGAAAGCCAAAGTCAGTTCCGAAAGACCAGGCCGACGATGTCAAATCATGACTGAAGAAGATAATCCGGAACAGAGTGCCAGCGGCAGCCTGATGTCGCATCTGGTCGAACTGCGGGATCGTGTGGTGCGCATAGTGATCGCGGTACTGGTGATTTTCGCGGGCCTGTTTTACTGGGCCAACGACATTTATGTATACATGGCGGAACCATTGACGCGGCATTTACCCGAAGGCTCCAGCATGATTGCGATCGACGTCGCCTCGCCTTTCTTGACGCCGTTCAAGCTGGTGTTGATGCTATCGGTATTCCTGGCGATGCCGGTGATTCTCCATCAGTGCTGGTCGTTTGTGGCGCCGGGACTTTATGCCAACGAAAAACGCATTGCCGGACCACTATTGGTATCCAGCATCCTGCTGTTTTATGCCGGGGTGTCTTTCGCCTACTTCATTGTCTTCCCGCTGGTGTTCGCGTTTTTTACCAGTATCGGCCCCGAGATGGTCAATATTTCGACCGACATCGGGCGTTACCTCGATTTCGTGCTGGCACTGTTTTTTGGCTTCGGGCTTGCATTTGAGGTTCCGATAGCGACCATAATCCTGGTTGCGATTGGCTTTACGACCCCCAAGAAGCTCGGCGAAAAGCGTCCGTTTGTCATTGTCGGTGCTTTTATCATGGGCATGCTGTTAACTCCCCCCGACATCATATCGCAAGTGTTACTGGCCCTGCCCATTTGGGTGTTATTCGAGGGAGGATTGATCGCCTCGCGGATAATTTTCAGAGATCGTAATTTCGATGAGGAAGACGATGAGGATGAGGATGAGGATCTGGAAGCCGAAAACCCCGCTGTGCCAGACCATCAGCCCCTGACTGACGAGGAAATGGAAGCCGAACTCGACCAGGCGGAAGACGACGAAGCCCAGATCGACAAGTCATAACTCAATAAATCGCCTGACTGTCCGATAACCCCGGTATGAGCAGATGTTCTAACATAGCGGCTTTGCTTTGCCTTATCGTGGGATCAATTCAGCCTGCATTAGCGTTGGAGCTGTTCGGTGTCAGTCTCCAGTCCACCAACCGAACTGAATTGCGGAGCGCTGTTAAGGCAGCCGGCGTGATCTTGATTCGTGAAGGGGGTAAGGAGAACTGGTTTGATGTCTATGACAGTTCGAGAGCGCTCGCGGGATCGTCTCGACTCTACCTCGGTTTTGTCAAACAGGATCTGCGTTTCGCCTTTGCCGAATACGAATTCGGGAGTTTGATTTCAAGGCAATTATTAGGCAATTTGACCGCTAAATATGGTGCCGCCGAAGTTCTCGCGGGAAGCTTTATATCGGACCGCAAGTACCGTTGGCAAAGTGATGGGATCGACATTGAGCTTAGCAGCGACTGGCGAAATCATAAATCACGACTCAGCTACATCAATCCCGCTAATATGGCCGATTTGCTTGCTGAACGATCCACCTATAGCGCCCAGGCTGAAGCCATAGCGGGGGAAATTTCCTTTTACTAGATACCGTTTATCGCGGTATTTGAACCGTTAGTCCCTGCTGCTTCCGATATCCGGGCGAAAACAGGTATTTTGGCTAGACTTGTTCTGTGTACCTGACGATGGTGAAGTTATGAATATAACCGATTCAACAAGGCCTCAATATACTAATTCCGATGCTGCCCGCAGCGCGGTCGAAGGAATTCGCGAGCAGCTCACGCGCCTGGACCAAAACGTAGCCGAAGTTGCCCAGGACGAGAACAGCGATGCCTTTGCACCGGGTTCACGTGACCGTGCGCTGGTCGAGCAGAATGAAATCGTCAATGCGGTGCGCGCCAACGCCAGGTCGCTGGAGGCCTCCAACCAGGCGCTTGGAACAATCATCGATATCAAGGTTTAAAGAACTGCGGGTCAAAAAACAAGTAACAGGATTGTTAACCCGAATTAGGTTTTACGGTATGATTCAACCCTACTCAGACCGTAGTTTCGATTATCTCAATGACGACCAAACCCGGGACGCTGCGCCGTCCGACTCTGCTGTGTATCCTTGATGGATTCGGGATTAATGCCGACCCTACCCATAATGCGATCATTCAGGCCAGGACACCTAATTTCGATCATTATTTTTCCGCCTACCCGATGACCACCCTGGTAGCCTCCGGACGTGGTGTGGGCCTGCCTGTCGGTCAGATGGGCAATTCTGAAGTCGGGCACATGACGATCGGTAGCGGTGCTATTGTCAAGCAGGACCTGGTGCGCATAGACGATGCCGTCGAAGATGGCAGTTTCTTTGAAAATCCCGCGCTACTGGGCGCGGTGCAGGCTTCGAAGACCGCGAATCGGCCGCTGCATCTGGTTGGCCTGGTTTCAGACGGTGGCGTACACAGCCATATCGATCACCTTTGCGCCCTGATACGCCTATGTCATCAATATGCGGTCGTGCCCCAGGTACACATGATCACCGATGGACGTGATACGGCACCCCAGGCGGCGTTATCCTACTTGCCCGGTCTCGAGGCATTACTGGATCAATGCGGCGGCCATATCGGAACGGTATCGGGACGTTATTACGCGATGGACCGCGATCAACGCTGGGATCGCATCAAGCTTGCCTGGGACAATATCGTGCTTGGCAAAGGCATCGCCGCCGATTCGGCACGGGCGGCTATCCAGCAAAGTTATGACAACGGCACTAATGATGAATTTATTCTGCCGAGTCATTTGCCGCGATTGCAGGCCTTGCAGCCCGAGGACGCAATGATTTTCTTTAATTTTCGCAATGACCGTGTGCGTCAGATCTGCGCCGCCTTTGCGTTAGAGGAGTTTGAAGACTTTGAGCGCGGCCCGGGTTATCGCCCGATCACGGTTACCTGTATGACACATTACGAGTCCCGTCTCGAATCTCCAGTCGCGTTTGCACCGATTCGACCAGAAACGACCCTGGGTAGCATTATCAGTGACGCCGGCCTGACCCAGCTGCATTGCGCCGAGACCGAGAAATACGCGCACGTCACGTTTTTCTTTAACGGTGGCCGCGAGGTACCGTACCCGGGTGAAGAGCGCAGCTTGATCCAGTCGCCACGGGTTGCCACCTATGATCTTCAACCTGAAATGAGCGCGCCCGAAGTAGCGGATCAGGTTATCGAGGCAATGCAATCTGGCAGCTTTGACTTTATCGTGGTCAATTTTGCCAACGGCGATATGGTTGGGCATACCGCGGTTCGCGATGCGATTATCAAGGCCGTGGAAGCGCTGGACCGTGAAGTCGGACGGGTAATTGAAGCGGCTATTGCGAGTAACTACGCGGTTGTATTGACCGCCGATCATGGTAATTGCGATGAGATGGTGGATCCGGAGACGGGTAAGCCGCATACACAGCACTCCAATCATCCAGTGCCGTGCCTGGTTATCGATGCCGAAGTAAAAACGCTCGAACAGGGTGAAAATCTTTCGGCAATAGCACCGACCGTATTGCAGTTAATGGGTATTCCCCAATCCCCGGCGATGACCGGACGATCGGTCATTTTGGATAGCCTGGCGAAATAACCTTGATTACCTGTGCAAATTTAGTGATGATTACAGACTAAGCAGCGCGCGATTAAATAATAAACATGGCAACCTTAAACGAAACACTCGAAGAAATTACGCTGTTTCGGGGCATGAGCGAGGAAGACATTGAAAGTGTCGCATCGCAGACGGTTATTCGCCAGTTTCCGAAGAACACCGTAATTGTCAGCCAGGGTGATGAAACCGATTCGTTCTATGTCATCCTGCAGGGCAAGGTTGATGTTTTCCTGCACAATGACAAGGGAAAGGAAATCATCATCAATACGCTCGGTGAGCGAGAAGCCTTCGGCGAACTTGCGCCGCTGGGCGGAATCCCGCGCCAGGCGAGTATCATTACCACTGAAGACTCTACCTTTGGCATCATTTCTCGTCAGATATTCATGGATACCTTGCTAAAAAAACCCACCATAAGCATGCAAATTATCGATTTGCTAATCCATCGGATTCAAGATTTGACCGAGGAAGTCAGTAGCCTCGCGCTCGAGGATGTTTACAACCGTGTGGTGCGGGTCCTCTACAAACACGCCGACGCCGTTGGTGATAAGCTGATTACCGAGAAACTAACACAGCAGGATATCGCCAGTCGGGTTGGCGCTACCCGCGAAATGGTGCATCGCATTCTCAAAGAACTAAAAACAGGTGGTTATATCTCGATAGAAGGTAAACATATCACAATCGAGAAGAAACTCCCTCCTGGCTGGTAAAGCTTCCCCAAAAAAGTGATAACATAGCGCCATTTTCACCGAGGTTGAAACAGTGGCGGGTCACAGCAAATGGGCAAACATACAACACCGTAAGAAGGCGCAGGATGCCAAGCGCGGAAAGTTGTTCACCCGTCTGATAAAAGAAATTGTCGTTGCCGCCAAGGCAGGTGGGTCGGATCTCGATGCCAATGCCTCGTTACGTACGGCGGTCGACAAGGCCAAGTCACAATCGGTTCCCAAGGATGCGATCGAGCGCGCGGTAAAACGTGGCGCCGGCGAACTCGATGGTTCTGATTACGAGGAAATTCGCTACGAGGGATATGGGCCCGCGGGGATCGCGGTGATAGTCGATTGCCTGTCGGATAATCGTAATCGTACTGTCGCCGAAGTTCGACACGCCTTCACCAAGGCCGGTGGTAACCTCGGACAAAGCGGTTCGGTCGCATACATGTTCAACAATGTTGGCGTACTGCTCTATTCGCCCGAACATGATGAAGACAGTGTGATGGAAGCCGCGCTTGAAGCAGGTGCCGAGGATATCATTGTCGCCGACGACGGCAGTATCGAAGTTCTAACGACAGCCGAAGATTATGTTGCGGTGAAACAGGCGATGACCGATGCAGAGCTCGAACCGGAAGATTCGGAGTTGACCATGCGCGCGTCCACCAATGCCGAGCTGGATCTTGATGACGCTCAGAAAGTCCTGCGCCTGGTCGACTTGCTGGAAAGCTCGGATGATGTGCAGGATGTGTATTACAACGCTGAAATTCCAGAGGAAGCGTACGAGGCCCAGGCTTAATGATTATCCTGGGGATTGACCCCGGATCGCGCATTACAGGTTTTGGCCTCATCGATAATCACGCTAGCCGCATCGAGTATGTCGCCAGTGGCAAGATCAAGGTCAGCGGGGATAGCCTGCCACAGCGCCTGGGTTGTATTTTTAATGAAATCGAAAGCGTGATTCAAAAGCACCGGCCTGAACAGATGAGTATCGAAAACGTTTTCATGGCGCGTAACCCTGATTCAGCATTGAAACTGGGCCAGGCTCGTGGCGCGGCTATCTGTGCGGCCTACCAGGCCGGGCTTGAAATAGCCGAGTATGCGCCGCGCGAAATCAAGCAGGCCATTGTCGGTACGGGTGCAGCCAACAAGGAACAGGTTCAGCATATGGTTAAACGTTTGCTAGGAATCAGGCAAGATCTGCAAGCCGATGAGGCGGATGGTCTCGCGATTGCTATCTGCCATGCACAATTTTATGCTACGCGACAGAAAACGGGTATCGACCCCAGTTTGCTAAAGCGCAGGAGAAGCAGCCGCAGATGATCAGCCGATTGACAGGTATACTGGCCGCCAAGCGCGCCCCGCAAATACTGATCGATTGCAATGGAGTGGGTTACGAAGCAGATGTGTCGATGACGACTTTTTACCAGCTACCCGAAGTAGGCGAGCGCATCTCGATCTGGACGCATTTGCTGGTTAAAGACGATTCACACAGCCTGATAGGGTTCAATGACGAGCAGGAACGCAAGCTGTTCCGCCAGCTGATTCGAATTAATGGCGTTGGTCCGAAAATGGCGTTGACAATTCTATCTGGCATCGACGATCAGCAATTTGCGCTTTGCATTGTTAACAACGATGTGGCGATGCTGACCAGGTTACCGGGAGTCGGCAAGAAAACTGCCGAACGCCTGGTTATCGAGATGCGTGACAAGATTGAGAGCCTGGTAAGCGACACACCCACCCGCGAGGTTTTACCTACTGGACATTCGATGGTAAGCGAAGCCATTGAAGCCCTGCAGGCCCTGGGTTACAGGCCGGTAGATGCCGAAAAAATGATCAGTCGAGCGCAACAGCAAGGTGAGGCTCAAAGCAGCGCCTCGGAGTTGATTAAGAAGGCGCTGCAGGCGTCGGTTAAGGTATGAGCGAAGAGCGACTGATCGATCCGGATGCGATTGCAGAAGAGTTGTCGCTGGACCGTGCGCTGCGTCCCAAGCTACTCAGTGATTACGTCGGCCAGGATGAGGTTCGCGAACAGATGGAAATATTCGTTCAGGCTGCGATAAAACGGCAAGAAGCGCTTGACCACGTATTGATATTCGGTCCGCCGGGCCTTGGCAAAACAACCCTGTCGCATATTATCGCAAACGAAATGCAGGTTAACCTGCGCCAGACATCGGGGCCGGTACTGGAGAAAGCGGGCGATCTTGCGGCAATACTGACTAATCTTGAACCGCATGATGTGCTGTTTATCGATGAAATTCATCGGCTGAGTCCCGTGGTAGAGGAGATTCTTTACCCGGTTTTGGAAGACTTTCAACTCGATATCATGATCGGCGAGGGACCTTCGGCACGTTCCATCAAGCTTGATCTGCCCCCGTTTACACTGGTGGGTGCGACCACACGTGCGGGGCTGCTAACCTCGCCCTTGCGCGATCGTTTTGGGATTGTGCACCGACTCGAATTTTACAGCGCCGAGGAATTGGGTCGAATTATCATGCGCTCGGCGGGTTTACTCGGTATCGAGCTTGAAGCGGAAGGTGCACGTGAAATTGCCAGCCGATCACGCGGCACTCCGCGCATCGCCAACCGGCTGTTGCGACGCGCGCGTGATTATGCCGAGGTCAAGGCCGACGGCGTCATCAGTGTCGAGGTCGCCTACGCAGCGCTGGATATGCTCAAGGTTGATAAGTCCGGACTCGATCATATGGATCGACGCCTGATTCTGGCACTAATCGATAAATTCGATGGCGGGCCGGTCGGTGTGGAAAGCCTGGCGGCCGCGATCGGCGAAGAGCGCGGCACCATCGAGGATGTCATCGAACCTTACCTGATACAGCAGGGTTTCATGATGCGAACCCCGCGAGGACGTGTGGTAACATCGCGCGCGTACTCGCATTTCGGATTTGAACATTCAAAACAGGGTGAAATCGAATTATAGCCAGGCCCTGCAACTAACTTGTATAAACCAGACGAATAAACACCATGAATAATGATTCACTGTTAACGCTTGTCATGAATGCCAGTATCCCGGTGCAGCTTGTGATGCTGTTGCTGCTTGCAGCCTCGGTTTTTTCCTGGGCACTCATGTATGTCAAGCGAAGTTATATCCGCCAGTCCCAGGCCGAGGCCAAGACTTTTGAAGGGCGTTTCTGGTCCGGAATAAATCTGAGTGATCTGTTTGCGCAACTGAGCGTGCGCGAGGAACGGCGTTTTGGCCTCGAGGCCATATTTGAAAACGGATTTCGTGAATTCGCGCGCGCTCGCAAAGCTAACCTGAACAACAGCGAAGTCGTGCGCTCGGCGCATCGAGCGATGAAAGTATCGATGTCACGTGAAATCGAGGTGCTGGAAAATAACCTGCCATTTCTTGCAACCGTCGGTTCGGTGAGTCCGTATGTTGGCCTGTTCGGCACAGTATGGGGCATCATGGAGTCGTTTCGTGCGCTTGCCGGGGTGCAGCAGGCGACGCTGGCGATGGTTGCGCCGGGTATTTCGGAGGCCCTGATCGCTACCGCGATGGGATTGCTGGCGGCGATTCCGGCGGTCATTGCCTATAACAAGTTCACCAGTGAAATCGATGCGATGATTGTGCGTTACGAAAATTTTCTCGAGGAATTCACCGGTATCCTGCAACGCCAGGCCCAGTCGCCGAACTAGAGATTGCAACAGTGAAGAAGCGACGCGCGGTTTCCGAAATAAATGTAGTACCTTACATCGATGTGATGTTGGTGCTGTTGATTATCTTTATGGTGACGGCCCCGCTGTTAAAGCAGGGTGTCGACGTTGACCTGCCTACCGCACCGGCAAATCCGCTAGATGCAGAAAGCCCCGAGCCCATCGTGATCACGGTTGATAAAGGCGGAACGATGTATCTCAACATCGCCCTCAATCCCGATGGTGAGATCAGCGCCGAGGCACTGGTGAAGCAGGTAAAAGCAGCATTGTCCAGGGAGCCGAAACGCCCGGTGATGGTGCGTGGCGACGCGAATGGGCCATACCAGAATGTTGTGGCGACACTGGTTTTGCTGCAACAGGCAAACGTTGGGTCGGTGGGGCTGGTGACCGAACCCGAGGAAAAACCCTAGTGCTTTCGGAGTTACGAAAACATCCCGGGGCGTTGCTGATTTCGATTGCTTTGCACGCGTTGGTCATAGGCCTGATGGTTATCAATCTCAATCTTGTCGATAAACTGCAAGATATCAAGGTCGGGCCCGTTGCCAAGACAGTTCAGGCCGAAGTGGTCGATCAGAAACAGCTCGATGCGAGGGAGAATAAAAAGCAGCTCGACGAGAAACGTAAACGCGAAGCTGAGAAAAAGAAGAAAGATCTCAAGGCCAAAAAACTGGCAGATAAAAAGAAAAAGGAAGCGGAAAAGAAGCGCAAGGATGAAGCCAAGAAAAAAGCGGAACTAAAACGTAAAAAAGTAGCCGAACAAAAACGCAAGAAAGAAGCAGAACGTAAGGCTAGCGAAAAGCGTAAGGTGGAAGAAAAAAGTAAAGCCGAGCAGAGCAAGGCAGAAGAAAAACGCAAGGCTGAGGAGCAGCGTAAAGCCGAGACCGCGAAGGCTGCCGAGGAAAAACGTAAAGCCGAGGAAGCGCGTGTCGCCGAGGAAAAGCGCAAGGCCGAGGAGGCCAAACGGCAGGAGGAGGAACGCAAACGTAAGGAGGCCGAGGAGCGCCGCCTGGCCGAGCAGGAGCAAAAACGCAAGGAGGCTGAGCTTAAGGCCAAACTGCTCGCCGAGGAAAACCAGCGTCGACTCAATTCACTTCAGGAGGCCTATAAACTGGCCATTTTTCAAAAGGTTAAGCGGAATTGGATTAGACCGGCCGGAAGTGAGAAAATACCGGAGTGCTGGATTCGAGTACTGCAAGGGCCGGGTGGGATTATTCTCGATGTCACCTTCGGTACCTGTAAAGGCAGTACTGCAACCTATCGCGCTTCGATCGAAAATGCAGTTTACAAGGCAGAACCCCTGCCGAAACCAGGGGATCCATCCTTGTTCGAGCGAGAGTTGAACTTTAATTTTAAGCCCGAGTAAGAAACAAATAAAAATGAAACAATCAATATCATACTTGTTAGCTGGCCTCCTTTTGATTATGCCGCTGTTCGCCAATGCTGCGCTGACCATAGAAATTACTGGAGGGGTAGAGGGCGGATTGCCAATTGCGGTGGTACCGTTCGATACCTCGCGCCTGAGCAGCAAGCTGCCGATTGATATAGCCGAGATTGTCGCCAGTGACCTAAATCGCAGTGGCGTACTAAAATCCATGGAAAGGACCGAGCTGCCGGCCAATCCGCATTACAGCAACCAGGTGCAATATGCGCGCTGGCGCACTGCCGGACAGGATTACCTCGTGGTTGGCAGGGTGTTGGAGAAATCTCCGGGTCTTTACAACATCGAATTCCAGTTGCTCGACGTGCTCAAGCAAAAGCAGCTAGTGGGTCGTAGCATGCCGGCGAAAAAGCGAAACCTGCGTTCGCGGGCTCATCAAATCAGCGATTTTATTTACGAACAAATCACCGGTACACGCGGTGCATTCAATACGCGCATCGCTTTCGTGCGTGCGCATAAAGATGCCGCGCGCAAGTATGTACTGCAGGTCGCCGATACAGACGGGTTCAACGCCCAGAATGTGCTCGAATCCGATGAGCCGATCATGTCTCCAAGCTGGTCACCCGATGGTAAATCCCTGGCCTATGTTTCGTTTGAAAACGAACGCCCGGAAATTTTTATTCAGCACCTCGCAACCGCACGGCGCTCCAAGGTCGCGAGCTTCAGGGGTTTGAATAGCGCACCGAGCTGGTCGCCCGATGGTAAATTCCTGGCGCTGGTCCTGTCCAAGGATGGTAGCCCCGACATCTACACATTAAACACCGCCACCAAACGCCTCAAGCGACTGACTACCCATCGCAGCATAGATACCGAACCGGTTTGGGCCAGTGATGGCAGGACAATAATTTTTACCTCCGATCGCGCCGGCTCGCCGCAACTTTACCGAATCGATGTGGGCGGGGGCAAACCAAAACGCGTTACCTTTGAGGGCCGCTACAATACTGCGGCCAGTTTGTCCCCCGACGGCAAGTACATTGCCATGGTGCACGGCGAGCGGGGACAATATAAAATAGCGCAGTTTGAACGTGAAACAGGAAACTTGACCGTACTCACCGATAGCACACTCGATGAATCACCATCGTTTTCCCCGAATGGCAAGATGGTACTCTATGCATCGACACGCGGGAATAACGGTTTCCTTTACGCGGTCTCGATAGACGGGCGTGCAAAACATAAATTATCCGACCAGGCCGGTGACATACGCGAACCTGTCTGGGGACCCTTTGAAAGTAAATAATCACCGCACACGAGTGGAGCAGGAATGAAATGAAACTATATAACGCAATGAAAATATGGATGATCGCCGGGTTAGTAGCCGTCGTTGTTACCGCCTGCGCTACCACGCAGGAAGAAATGATTAGTGGTGACGGTGAACCAATCGATGGTCAGTCACAGACCGGTGTGGTCGATGACGGTACCAGTGGTGGCGCGGATGCTACCGGGCTTGATGGCGCCGATGGAGGTGACGGGACGGCCATCATGGATGGGGCCCCGATGGACGCAATCGAAATGCTAGAACAGACCGAGGGTGCACTGGCCAATCGCATCATTTACTTTGAGTTCGACAGCGCCAAACTTAGCAGTGAGTCAATCCAGATCCTGGAAACCCACGGCAATTTTATCGCCGGAAACGGCGAGGTCAGCGTGCGCCTCGAAGGGCATGCCGACGAACGTGGCAGTCGTGAGTACAATATCGCCCTCGGCGACCGACGCGCCCAGTCGGTAAGACGAGTGTTACTGTTCCAGGGGGCATCAGTTGACCAGCTTGAAACCGTAAGCTATGGCGAAGAGCAACCGGTCATGTCGGGTCATACCGAGGAGGCCTGGAGCAAGAACCGACGCGTTGAATTGATTTATACGGTGAATTGATATGAAGGCGTCGATTAATTCGATTCGCAAAATGACCCTGGCGGGGGTCGTCCTCGCAGCTTCGGTCAGCACCATTGTATCTGCACAAAGTACGTTAACCCCGAAACAGTTATCACTGCGGGTGGAACGCCTGACCGAGCTATCGCAGCGTTCCGAGGCCAAGTTATCCACGGTACAGGCGCAGTTGAAGAAATTGTCTGAAGAAATGTCTCGCCAGGGCCGACTGATCGATAACCGGGCGATGCTTGACATGATCCAGCAGGTAGACGAGGTATCGGAAGATATCGGTTTGCTGCGCGGCGAGATCGAAGTGCAGGGTAACGATATCAACGAAATCAAAAAGCGCCAGCGCGAATTGTACCTCGATATCGATCGACGCATGCGCGTTCTTGAAAGCGGCGCCACTGCGCAGGCGCCCGCGGGCCAGATAAGCGTTCCGCAGGTTGGTACCACGGCATCAGTCGGGACCACATCTACCGGTCAGCAAACGCCATCGATAGAGCCTTCGACCTCCGAGCCTGCGACATCGACGACCGCATCTGTCTCGCAGACCCCATCAGCTACCCAGAGTGCTGAAAAAGCGGCCTACCAGGCGGCTTTCGATACGCTTAAGGAAGGGCGATACAAACAGGCCAAGACCGAGTTCAAGACTTTTCTGGAGAAGTATCCCAATAGCAGTTTTTCTGGTAACGCGCAGTACTGGCTCGGCGAGGCGCATTACGTGACGCGCAATTTCGACCAGGGCGTTGTTGAATTCGAGAAAGTCTTAAAAATCTATCCGACTAGCAACAAGGTGCCGGATGCGATGTTGAAACTCGGCTATACCTTTTACGAACGCAAGCAATTTGATCAGGCCAAGGCGGTTTTGCAGGACCTGCTCAAACGATTTTCCAAGACCACCGCAGCGCGTCTTGCTACCAAGCGCCTGGATCGAATTCGCAAGGAGGGGCACTAAGCCTGTTGCTTGTTAGAATTCACTTGAATTCAGTCTGGGGATAGGTATTATTCCAGACCTTTCCGGGGGGCGTTAGCTCAGTTGGTAGAGCATCTGACTTTTAATCAGGTGGTCGGGCGTTCGAGCCGCCCACGCCCCACCATCTTTTCTTTTTAAAATCAAATAGTTAACTTTCTATGTGTTAACTATA